>JAOZSY010000001.1:0-8456 GCA_029939445.1 Bacteroidales bacterium | reverse complement strand
AACTAATATCTACCCTATTACTTTACCATCTTCAAGTTCAATCAGTCTATGAGCTTTCTTTATTACTCTATCATCATGAGAAGCAAAAATAAAAGTGATTCCCTCTACCTTGTTTAGATTCTCCATAATATCCAGAAGATTTTCGGTAGCCTTAGTATCAAGATTTGCTGTAGGCTCATCGGCAAGTATAAATTTTGGTTTAGAGGCCAAAGCTCTAGCAACTGCAACTCTTTGTTGCTGTCCGCCCGATAGTTTTCCTGGGCGAACATCTGCTCTATCTCTAAGGCCTACAGACTCAAGCAGTGCCAATGCTCTTTCTTTACGTTCTTTCTTACTTTTATGTTGTAGGTGCATAATAAATTCAACATTCTCGCGAGCAGTAAGTACTGGAATAAGATTATAAGCTTGAAAAACAAAACCAATATTATTCATTCTAAAGTTTGTGAGATTCGATGCCGATAATTTACCAATCTCAACACCATCGATAATAATATTTCCACTTGATGGCGTATCTAATCCTCCCAAAAGATTCAGTAATGTAGTTTTACCACATCCCGAGGCTCCTTTAATTACTGAGAACTCTCCTGCTTCAAAAGATAGGTCTACATTATTCACCGCATGAACAGGAATATCTGTTCCTTCGTTATATATTTTGTTCAGATTACTTAAAGTTATTATACTCATGGTGTCTATATTTAATATTCATTTTCTTTTAAAAAACTAAGCACTATAAATTACTCTCTTATTGCTATTGAAGGATTTATTCTAACGGCATGCAATGCTGGATAAATTGCAGCAAGAATTCCAGTAATAACAACCATTAAAGTAACTTTTATATAATTATCTGCTTCTATATATGGATATACCATACTTGGATAACCTAAAGCTCTAAGTCCATCGCTAAACATGCTCATATCAATTCCATTAATACTTAGAAACGACACAAGACTCCCAGCCAAGAACAATCCAACAACTCCTCCTACTAACGACAACATTACGGATTCTAATACTATCATACTAAAGACTCTACGTCTATTCATACCTATTGCTATTAACATTCCAATTTCGCGAATACGCTCAAGTACAACCATAAGCATAGTATTTACAATTCCGAAGCCTAAGGCTGCCAATATTATTCCAACAAATATATAAAGGACAAAATCCATCCATGAAGTTTGCATTGCTAATTCTGGAGAAAGTTGTTTCCATTCTGATACTTCTATTCCAGTTTCACAGGCTGTTAAGACTTGCTTTGAATAGAGTTCATTAGTTTTTTCAATAAAACTATTCTTAAGCATGGATTCAAATTCAATTTTAGAATATTCTTTATCCGATTTTATTGACAATAATTTGTAATACACACTCTCTGGTATAGAATCGTTTAATACTCTTAATAGTGATTTATTATTAATCCTATATCTTGTGTATTTTTCTTGCAATGTATTTTTCAGAGTTTCTGTTTCTAGCATTTTATGCAATATAATAGCTACTTCGTGAGCTTTACCATCTTCAATACCAAGAATTTTCTGCAAATCTTTAAAACGAACAAACGCATTCATCTCGTCGAAACCACCATTTTGGGTTCTGAAAATACCTACAATTCTAAATACACTTCGTACCGAAACTCCATTAACATCAACAGCACTAATTGCTAATTTACTTCGAACATGAACCTTAAGTTTTTTGGCAACTTTTTCGCCAATAATAATCGGGCGATTCTTCACTCCAACAAAATAGGTACTATTGGAGTCTAGCATTTTCTCATACAATCGGCTAACCTGCTTCTCTTTTTCTGGATCTACGCCAATAAGACTTAGCCCTGCTGCTGCGCGATTAGAGCTTACCATAGTCTCAATTACCAATCTTTTGCTTACAGCCTTTACCGATGAATCTTTTTCAATATCAACAATATAATCATCAACATTATCAATAAGATACTTCAGCTCACTATTTTCCATAAAATCAGCATTATGGAGTTGAATGGAAGAAACCTCAATTTCAAGAGCATCATCTATCCTACCTATTAGTAGGCCATTCATAAAAGCAACAGCTGTAACGCCTCCCAAAAGGCCAATTGCGATAGCTACTATCACAACTAAGCTTCTTAATTTGCTACGCCAAATATTTTTCCAAGCTATTTCTAAAATCATTTTATAATACTTTTAATACTATTACTATGAATGCATTGACTCTATTATTTTAAATGTACTAATCTTTATCATGGGATAAATTACGGCAAGAATAAGCAACGAAAACACAACAATAAATTGTGCTTGAATTATTGTCCAATCCGTTGAGAACATAAGAACAGGCTCTATTCCAAATTGCTCATAAATACCGGCCATTTCGCCAGTAATATGAATTGGCGAATCGTGAAAATACCAAACAATACCAGAACTCACCAAAGCACCTACAACAGCTCCTATCATTCCCAAGAAGATGGTTTCTAATAATACAATAGCCGATAAGTATTTTTTTTGCATACCCAATGCCACCATTACAGCAAACTCTTTCTTACGCTCTGCTGTCATCATTATTATTGTTCCTAATATTCCAAAGAAAACTACACTATAAAGGATAATAAGCATAATAATTCCACCACCATTATCAGATTCAATCTGTTGTTTCAGCTCCTTATTCATATCCGTCCAACTTAATGCAATCAGGCTTTTATCATTCATTATTTCATTTATCTGAGGAATTATCTCATCTATAGCGTTTTTGTTCTTAATATTCACAACCAAAGAAGTAAGCATACCTTCGGCACCATAAAACTCCTGTACAGTACCAATATCGCCAATAAGCAACACCTTATCAAGTGCCGGATTAGGAATTTTGACAATTCCCTTAATAGGAAAAATATTGGCAGCAGTAACCCCATGATAACCTTGGCTAATAAGCACAATAGTATCGCCAACATTTATTCCAAGAAAAGCCGCAAGTCGTTGACCAATAATAAAACCATCATCTCCAACTTCCAAAAATTTACCTTTAACAACCTTATCCGAAATTCCTGTCATTTGAGTATCCACCATTGGGTCTATACCTTGCAAAAATGCACCTTTAGTTTTTGAGCCACTAGAAATAAGTGCAAAAGACTCTAAGCGAGGCAATACGGAATTTACATCCTCTATTTCGGTAATTTTACTACGCAATTCTGGCGAATCAGTCATTAAATCATCAATCGTTTTATCATTCCAGTAAGAAGTATCTTGAATTTGTATAAATCCCGAATATTGCCTAACAGCACCATCAATCATATTATCGTATGTGCCAAGCTGCATAGAACGCATTGATACACCAAATATCACAGCAAACATTAATGAAGACGCCGTTATCAGTGTCCTTCTTTTATTACGCCATATATTGCGCCAAGCTATTTTTATTATTTCCATCTATATTAAGTACTTAAGGGTGAAGTCCCGATAGCTACCGGGTTAAGAATTAGGAATTAAACATTAATAACTAACCATTAATAATTACTATCTAATTCTTTTCATATTTTGTTGAGAATAAAATGAGTCATTAATATCTACATCAAACTTTATATCAACAAGATCTACAATTGTCTTATTACCAGGATCATCAGCAGGAATTATTTCAATATGGCTAGGAAGTTTCTTCCCTCCCATTTGAGTAATATTTGAAGCAGTCTCTGTCTTTACCAAATACATATCCTCATCGTAAGACTCTGTTTTTAAATTATAAAATCCATCCTTACTAACCCAACTTATTTTCTTGCCCCAAATAACATCCCCATCCTCTTTGGGAGTAGATTCTATAACATAACAATCAAGATTTTCCATGGTTTCGTTGCGAAGTATTTTATGATGGAAATCGGTAACCAATGAACCTTCGTTCATCATATCGTCATTAGTGTAATCAGAGCCCATCCAACCCTGCGACATAGTTGATGGAGGTAGCTTTATCATTCGTGAGATACTAGGAATCCAATTCCACATTTCAGTTTTGCGCTTCATAAATACTTGCCCTTTTTCTTTGGCAGGAGCAGTTATTATTACCATAGAGTAATCAGTGCCCTTGGTCCACATTTTCATACTCACACTACGGCTCCATGTTGGACGCACTACTTTCATTTTCATTGTGCCTACGCTTGTTTCACCATAACGAAGTTCATTGGCCTTTTGAATTAACTCCAAAGCAGTAAACTCGGTCTTTGCCTGAATAAATAATAAGGCTATCAAAACTGGCACTACTAATAATAATTTAGTCTTTAATATTGTCATCATAATTTAATATATTCCTATTTATTTTCAATAAATATATTCACTGTCAAATATAAACAAAAAAGATATGTCAATAGTATAAAGCAAGCTTAATCTTAACAAATATTCTATTATCTATCAAGCAGCTCGTCAAAATCAACTTCTATCAACTTATCATTATAAAAATCGTAAAGAGTTGATTTTCTTAAATTATAATACGAATTCCAATAAGTTTCCAAAGCATTGATATAGCTTATACGAGCTTGGTCGTTTGAAACCTGCGCAATATTAAGATCCGTAACGCTTATTTTACCTGAATTATAGTATTTATATTTAGTAATATCAAAAGCTCGCATAGCAATGGTATCGCTCTTGGCAGCAATATAAAGTTGATTTTGCTGCATATTAAACTTTACAACTTCCAAATATATCCGCTGCTTAAAATCTACTAATTGCTGCTCTACAGTGTTCTTTACAATTTCTAGATTACTCTCTGCCATTATCACCTGCCCTTCGCGTTGTCCCCAATCGTAAATCGGTATTTTAAGTCCCAAGCTAACCTTCTGTTGATCCTTTGGATCTTGGTAAGCTGCATTCAAGTTATCTGCATTTTGAGTAAAGCCAAATACAGCATATAAGTCAGCATTAAATCCATTGGCTTTCTTCGCTCTATCAAGCTCCGAATTTGCCATTAGCAATTTCAGGTTATGCTGCAATATTTCAGAACTATTTTTAATGGCCATATCCAAAGCCTTTTGCTTATCTACAATAAAAAAGTCCTGAGGCTTAGGGTCCTTAAGAATAATATCCTCTGAAAGTGGCAGCCTTAAAAAAGACTTAAACTTCACCAATGCATTATCATAATTAAGTTTAGCCATCTCTTGTGCCGATTGCGATTGTAAAGATTTTAGTTCCAACTGCAGTAAATCATTCTCTTCTATCTTGCCCAGCGAGTATCGCCCTTTAGCAAGCTTATATAATGTGTCATAATTCTGCACATTAAGTTTCTTAATACTTAAAGTCATCTGTGCTTTTAGTAATCTAAAGTAATAACTAACAGCACTTAACGACACTGTTTCTACAGTTTCGATATATATTCGCTGCGACTCATCATATTTTAATGGTTCTATCTTCTTACTCCATTTATATGGATTATAATTGAATAATGGCTGACTAATTCCAATATTTAATGGCGTAGAAAGATAGTTGCTCGTTGCTGATGTATCATAATAATTATCAACCTTTTGCAGCCCACTACTGAGGAATACACTTCCACCAGTATAGCCAATAGTCTTTTTAATTTGCAATTCTCCAGAATAGGCTATATATCGCTGCCCTACATACGATTGACTACCATCGGGATTAGTATAGTTTTCGTAAGCACGATTCACATTAGGTATAATCCCCACAAAATCCAATTGAGGAAGGAGGCTCCTTTTATATGTACGATACGACCAGTAATTTCTTACCAAATTATGTTTAGCAATCTGTGCATCAGGAGATTGCTTTTGAGCAATTTTAATCACATCTTCCAGAGAATATGATTGCATTTGAGCAGTAATATTCTGACTCAAAACAAAAAACAATACTATTATTAAAGCCCTCATATTTATAACTTTATATATTTTATTAATATATTTCATCGTTTTCATAAAATCTACTCATATCTTAATGCCACTACAACATCACCTTTTGCTGCTTTTTTGGCTGGCATATATCCAAATACAATTCCAACTCCTGCCGACACAAAAAATGAAACCATTACAGAAAACCACGATACAATAGTTGGAATTTCTGTAAGCTTACCTATAATAAAAGCAAGGCCCACACCAAAGAATACACCTATTAATCCTCCAAATAAGGAAATAATAGAAGCCTCTGCCAAAAATTGAAAAACAACATCCTTTGCTGTTGCTCCCAATGAGCGCCTTATTCCAATCTCTTTGGTTCGCTCAATTACTGATGCCAACATAATATTCATTATGCCTATACCCCCTACTATTAAGGAAATACTAGCTATTGCTCCCAATACTATATTGAAAATATTCCTAGTTTTTTGCTCCTGCTTCAATAATAACTCTGGCACTGTAATAGTATAATCACTAGCGCCAGAATGCTTACGCTGAAGTATTCTGTCAGCAATTTCGGCAGTAGATTTTAATTGATTTGCTTCAAACACCTGAACTATTATTGTACTTATCTGATTTCTATTAGGATCTTTATAATCATCATCTTTCAACATCCTTTCTGTAATCTTAGATTTATCATTATGACGTTTGAGATACGATTGTAGTGGAATAAATACAGACATATCAATATTTCCCAATGCTACATTATCGCTTAAACCACTTGATTGACCTCTTTGTGTTAATATCCCTATTATCTTATACCAGCTTTTACCACATTTTATATCTTTTCCTATAGCACTAGTTTTAGGAAATAGTTTACTCTTTAGATTATGGCCAATAACACACACCTGAGCCGCATTTGTATAATTCCTCATTACAGGAAACTTTCCGTGATCAAGGCCTAATTGATAAACTTTATAAAAATCATCATTAACTCCCGATAAACTACCATTAACTCTTTTCCTAGAAAACATAATGGAAGACTCATTGCTCGATTCAACTCCAATATACTTTACCGTGGGAATTATTTTTTTAATGGACTGAGCTTCCTGCAAATTTAATCCTGCAGATAAGTTTTCTTTAGATTTATTGTCTTTATCATCCTGACTTGCTTCTACTTGGCCATTGCCACTATCTCTAAAATCAATTTTTTTAGCCTTAATAACAATATTATTAACACCTATCAACTTCATCTGTTCGAGCACTTCTTTCTTAGCTCCATTACCAATTGCCAACATAGATATTACAGCTGCAACGCCAAAAATTATTCCCAAAGCCGTTAAAAAAGTTCTCACTTTATTAACCACCACAGCATCAAATGCTATTCGCAAAGTGGTATGAATTCTTGCTATATCTTTACTCTTAATATTCATTTTATAGTCTTTTAAAACTCCAGTCTTTTGCTCCTTCAGGAATCTCAATAAATATATCTTGACCTTCTTTTAATCCCTCTTCTATAATTAGATAATCCTGATTTGATTTACCAGCTTTTACCTCCACCTTATGATTACCTGAATAAACAAACGTAATACTATCAACGGTATTTACACATTCTATTGGCACAAACATAACAGAATCTATTTTCTGAATCATAATAGTATTCTTTGTAGTCATTGCAGGGCGCAAATCACTATCTTCACCTTCTACCTCCATAATAACCTCAAACACATGAGCACTAGATGCCTGAAGCTCCTCCCCAATATTCGCCACATGCGCCACTTTCCCTTTTAAATGCTTATTGGGAAATGCATCCACCGTAATTGCAACCTCCTGATCAACCTTAATTACACTTATATCAATTTCATTAATATATGTTTTAATATTCATCTTACTCAAGTCTGGGAGCATTGCTACCACAGGATTCCACCAGTTAATTGTAGAACCTGTTTTAGTTTTTCCTCTCCAAGAGTTCTCATAAATAAGCATTCCCGCTTGTGGTGCATTGATCGTAAACTTTCGTAAAACTTCTTGCAACATCTCCTTTTTTACATTTACTTTTTGATAATCAATAATGGCAGTTCGAACTATATTTTCTTCCTTTCGTCTCTTCAGATTATAATTATTAAGCATCTGATCATACCTCCGCTTTGCTTTTACAATGCTTATCTTAAGTTTCTTTATAGTTATTGGCGTTTCATATTTCGAATTATCGAGCTCTATTTCTAATTCTTCTATTACATATTGCTGATTTACTAACTCATCTCTTGCAGAACGTAGTGTTAATGCCGAATCTAAACGCGATCTATTTATCGAAGCTGTTAGTTTCTCCAGATTGGCATCAATTTCTTTCTGCTTATTCAATACTGGTGTTGGGTCTATCTTTGCTATATAATCTCCAGAATCTACTATTGTGCCTTCATCAATTATATGATTAAGCTTAAGTTCCGAAGTAACACCCACCGAACGTAAATCTTGAGGTCCCATTATACGAGTAGAGTTTTTTGCAAATAAATCGCCACTAGTACTTATACTAATAACAAATTCACCATATTCTACTGTTGTGGATATATAATTAGAATTCTCTTTGGGTTGTATTAATAAGTATGATAAAATCAGTATTATTATTACAATTACGGATACAATTATTTTGTTTTGTTTCATC
>JAOZSY010000086.1:8780-9906 GCA_029939445.1 Bacteroidales bacterium | reverse complement strand
GAAGGTGGTGCTGGAACTTTTTCGGATGGAAAATTATATACTCGTTCCAAAAAAAGAGGCAATGTGCGCAATGTATTAGATTTATTAATACACCATGGTGCTGATGAAAATATTGGTGTTGATGCTCATCCTCATATTGGCACAAATAAACTACCAGGTATAATTCAAAATATTAGAGAAACAATAATAAAGCATGGTGGCGAAGTTCATTTCAATACTAGAGTTGAGGAATTTATTATTGATAATAATAGGATAAAAGGAGTTATTGCAGATGGTAAAGAATATAAAGCAGATAAAGTAATTCTTGCCACAGGACATTCTGCAAGAGATATATACATGCAACTGAATAAGCAAGAAATAAAGATTGAAGCAAAAGCTTTTGCAATGGGAGTAAGAGTTGAGCATCCACAGGGTATAATTGACAGCATTCAATATCATTGCGAAATTCGTGATGAATATTTACCCGCTGCAGCCTATAGCCTTGTAACTAATATAAATAATAGAGGTGTTTATTCATTTTGCATGTGCCCTGGTGGGTTTATTGTCCCTGCGGCTACATCTGACAATCAATTGGTTGTAAATGGAATGTCGCCATCATTACGAAATTCTAAATATGCAAACTCTGGAATGGTAGTAGAAATACGACTGGAAGATATGGAGGATTTTAAAGAATATGGAGTTTTGGCAGGATTAAAATTTCAGGAATACTTTGAAGAACTCACTTTCAATAAAGGCGGTGAAGGACAAATAGCACCAGCGCAAAGATTGGTGGATTTTGTGAAAGGAAAAGTATCAGAAAACTTACCAGAAACATCATATCACCCCGGAATTATATCATCACCAATGCATAAATGGTTACCTAGCCATTTACGACATAGATTACAAGAAGGTTTTAAGGCTTTTGATAAAAAAATGCATGGTTATTTAACAAATGATGCTGTAATAATTGGAGCAGAGAGTCGTACTTCATCCCCTGTTCGTATACCAAGAGACAAACACAGCCTAGAACATGTGCAAATACAAGGCCTCTACCCTGCTGGCGAAGGTGCTGGCTATGCTGGAGGAATTGTTTCTGCTGCTGTGGATGGAATTCGTATTGCAGAGATTATTGGTAATTAAAATTGAG
>JAOZSY010000086.1:0-8680 GCA_029939445.1 Bacteroidales bacterium | reverse complement strand
GATAATGATAAGAATTATAATAATTTAATACTTCAATTATACAAATAAGGTCTATTTTTACGCTTTACAAAATAATAATAAACAGAAACTATGGAAGATAATATAATATGTAATTGCATGCAAGTAAGCGAGCATGAAATTGTAGATGCAATAAAGAATAAAGGTGCAGTAAATGTACAAGACATTATGGATACAACATCAGCAGGTACTGCTTGCGGTTCGTGCATCGACGATATTGAAACGATCGTAAAAAGAGAAAGACAAAAATAATTAGTCTAAGTTCTTTTACGTTAAATATTATTTAAATTATAAAAGGAAAATTCAATGAATTTTCCTTTTTTGCTTTTTATTAAAACTAATCATAATTAATGTAAATTTGCATAACAACAATCAAAACCAGCAGAATTGAATATAGAACGATTTATTGCCAATAGATTTCTAAAAGAAAGTCATACAAAGTTTTCTCAAACAGCACTACGTTTGAGCACTTTAAGTATTGCGCTTGGCTTGATGGTAATGATTCTTTCAGTTAGTATTGTTACTGGCTTTCAGAATAATATCCGTAATAAGATAGCAACCTTTGATGGGCAAATACGAATTACAAATTACGATTTTAATAATTCTTTGGAACTAGCTCCAATTACAATTGATACAGCTCTAGAAAACACACTTTCCAAGCATAATGGAATAAAATCAATATCTACCTTTGGGGTTAAAGGTGGTATAATAAAAGCCAATAACATAGTTCAAGGCTGTGTACTTAAAGGCATTGACGAAAATTACGACTGGTCGCTATTTAATGACTGGATTATTGAAGGTAGAATTCCCAATATTATTTCTGATAAGAAAAGCACTGAAATTCTTATTTCGAAAAATATTGCTAATAAACTAATATTAGATGTTGATTCAAGTTTTCTGGTTTACTTTATGCAAGACCCACCACGAATAAGAAAATTTACTATCTGTGGAATTTATCAAAGTGGGTTTCCTGATTTTGATAATAGGTTTATTTATGGCGATATTAAGCAAATTAGGAAACTGAATAAGTGGGATAATAATCAGATTTCAGGTTATGAAATTCTTATTGATAATTTCAATAATATGGAAGAACAAACTAAATGGATTCATAAAGAAATTGACTACAACCTAAAGGCACAAAACATAAACACTCGTTACAATTTTATTATGGATTGGCTAGATTTATTGGACACCAATGTATTTTTTATCCTAGGGCTTATGGTCATGATATCAGGAGTGGGAATGATTGCTACTTTGCTTATTCTTATTCTTGAGAAAACAAAATTTATTGGCACCATGAAAGCCATTGGGGCAACAAATAATAGTATTCGTAAGGTTTTTCTTTTATACAGTATCCACCTAAGTATTAGAGGTTTATTATTAGGAAATTTACTTGGCATTGGTTTGGCATTATTACAAAAATACTTCCATTTTATATCTCTCGATGCCGAAACTTACTATATGACATCAATTCCCATAAATATAGATATTCCTATTATTCTGCTTATTAATGCTGGCGTAATAATAGTTATTGGACTTATGATGTTAGGTCCATCGCGAATTATTAGTAGCATTTCGCCAGTAAAAGCACTCAGATTTGAATAATAAAAAAAACTCTATGCAAACTTTATACATAATATTCGCATTTTTAATCCTTGGACTTTCATCCATCGCCCAACAACATATTGGATTTAATATTGGTTATGGAAATTCTTATTATAAGATAAAACATGGCGAATCAAATCAGAATTCTACAATAGATTACCAAGCTAAACCTGCCATGGAATTTGAGCTCAACTATAAAAGGAGATGGCCAGGTATTATAAATTTTGCTTCTTCTATATCATATCAGCAACATAACCTTCACATAAACGAAAGTTGGGAATCTACTAAAACTTCAATTTATAAGTCAGCAGATTATAAGCTTGATAATTTATATATAAAAGCTTTTCCTGAGTTTATTTTTGGTAATAAGATTAGGTATTACGCACAAATAGGCCCTTCATTATCCATATTACTAAAATCACAAATTGATGGATATTTAGATATCAATGACCTTATAAATAATCCTCCAACGGTAGTACACAACATTCTAAGTGGTGACGCTTCCAATATGTTCAATAAATTCAGTTTTGGATTCTTTGGTGGATTAGGAATTGATTTCCCCATAGGTGAAAATTTCACCATCTCAGTTTCATCTCAATTCGATTATTCTATTAATTCGTGGTTCAAAAGTGATGATAATACATACAGTAGCAGAGCTTTAATCTTTAGAGTAGGAGCAAATTATATAATTAGAGAACTTCATTACTAAAAATATAATAATCTTCCCTTGCAAAAAATACAAACACCCTTTACTAAAGCACTATTTATTAATGTTACAAAAAAAACAAAAAGATTTATATGGATCAATTAAAGCTGATAAATATTCATTTCATTGTTATTAAATAACAACTGTTACAAAAATCACATTAAAAATATTTTCCTTACCTTTGCGGTATTATAATACTCTAAATATGATTCATATTTAGTCATTTATTTCACTTATTTAATTTTTTAAAAATATGAAATTATTACCAGAAAGAACAGTCGAAAGACTCAGCAAATATAGAAGAGTGCTACAAAGAGAGTTAGATAATGGTACTGACCATATTTATTCGCATGAGCTAGCAAAACTACTTCATATAACACCCGTACAGGTTCGTAGAGATATTATGTTGATTGGACATACCGGAACATTAAGAAAAGGATACAGCATTGATAATCTTATTAAACTTATAAGTGAAATTATTGACTGCTCATCTTCAGTTCAGAATGTTGCTATTGTAGGAATTGGAAAATTGGGACAAGCTTTATTAGATTATTTAAATGACAGTAATACTAAACTAAATTTAAGTGCTGTTTTTGATAATAATCCTGATAAAATTGGCACTTCATATTCAGGAACTGTATGCTATAGTATCGAAAGCCTAAAGAAAATTGTAGAAAGAGAAGGAATTACAATAGGAATACTCACTGTACCACCAGAATTTGCAAAAGAAGTTAGTACTATGATGAAGGATGCTGGCATAGTTGGCATTATTAATTATACGCCAGTTTCGCTTAAGCTTGATGGCACTTTCCTTGAAGAATATGATGTAATTACTACATTAGAGAAAGTTGCTTATTTCTCAAAACCAAAGAATGCAAAACTGCTTTAATAGCATTTTAAAATTCGCAATTCACTATCAAATATTATCTTACAGCAACGTATTGTATTTATTAAGCATAAACCTAAATACAATACGTTGCTTAGCTTTGACCATAATAGCAAGATAAAATATACACAATTAATATACTTTTATGTAATTTAAGTATACTTATACATACCTTTATATATATACTTTTGTTTATCTTCATAAACTTAATAAGTAGATATTTATTTGCTAATAAGAAACAAGGAAAATTTATACTAAAGCATTAAGAGAAGCTTACAATAGCAGGGTAAACGCACCTTAAATAATAACTTTATTAATAAACATTTTTAATGTAATACTAAAAGCTATTAAGTAATTGCTACACTGCAAAAAAACAATTCCAAAAAAGTAATCGAAATACACCTATTTGCCATCCTTATCGGGAATAAATACGACAGGCAGGCGAATTAATCGAATTAGCATAATTAGATGTTAAACTTACCTTTTAAATTTACATATAAAGCTAGATGGTATAATAGTAAAAGAGACATAATGGTTTAGTAACAAGAATATGCATTTACCCGATTGGCGAAACCGTTTTTTATTATTCTCATTAAAGAATTAAAACTATCTTTGCTTTGTATATACAATTAAACAAACAATCTCTATAATGACATTCTCAAATAAATTTATCATTGCAATTGCAATAAGTTTCTCTATTATTATTACATCATGTAATAGCAGCGAAAAACAGCAGAAAGCCCCCTCTGCTCAAAAAATTAGCGTAATACCAGTTATAGAATTTGATGTACCTGTATTTACTTCTTATGTAGGTCAGATACATGGGTCAAAAGACATTCCTATAAGAGCAAGAGTTGAAGGATTTCTTGAAAGTGTAGATTTTAAAGAAGGTAGCAATGTAAAGAAAGGGCAATTATTATATACTATTGATCCCCAATCGCTTGCAGCAGCAACAAATGCACAAAAGAGTGAGGTAAATGCTGCACAAACTGCTCTTAAAAAGGCAAAGGCTGATTTGGATAGAATTAGGCCTCTTGCCGAAGCAAATGCAATTAGTCAAAGTGAATTAGATGCTTCGCAAGCAAATTATGATGATGCTAAAGCTAGAGTAAAAACCACAAAAGCAAACTTAAAAGCCTCAAATATTGAATTGAGTTATACTAAAGTTTTAAGCCCTATTAATGGACTTATTGGCAAAACAAATGCACAAGTTGGCGAATTTGTTGGTAAAGATCCAAATCCTGTAATATTAAATACTGTTTCGGCAATAGACACTATAACTGTAAAGTTCTCATTAACTGAAGCACAATACATTAAAATGTTTAAACAATATAAAGAAAGAGTAAATGCAGGGGAATTAGATGATGGAGAACATAATAGAGATGTTGAATTACAATTAGCTGATGAATCAATTTATGGTCACTTAGGTATAGTTGACTTTGTAGATCGTAATGTTGATGAAAATACTGGTACACTATTGGCACAAGCTAGCTTCCCTAATCCTGATAAAATGTTGCGCCCAGGTATGTATTCTAAAGTAAAAATAAAAACTGGTATTCTTAAAAGTGCTATAGTAATTCCTCAACGCTGTATTATGGAACTGCAAGGTAGTTATTCTGTATTTGTATTAAGCGATAGTAATAAAATAGTAAAAGTGCCCGTAACTGTAGGAAATAAAACTGGTGACTTAGCCGCTATAACAGAAGGTTTGAAAAAAACTGATAAAATTGTAATTGATGGTCTTCAAAAAGTAAGGTCTGGAGTTAAAATCATACCAATAGACACTGTTTTTCACAGTGCTATTTATAAGCGTTTTACCGAAGCTCAAAGAAAAAAGTTACAGAAATAAGATATTAATTTCTACAAAAAATACAAATAATGTCAGAAAATAAAGGAAATTTTTTCGTTCACCGACCTATTGTAGCAATGGTTATTGCTATAATAATTGTAATAGTTGGCACGATAAGTATGATTGGATTGCCAGTTGAGCAATACCCTAACCTAACGCCGCCAATTGTACAAATACAAGCTTCATATACAGGAGCAAGTGCATTGAATGTTGAAGAATCTGTTGCCACACCTTTAGAGCAAGAAATTAATGGTGTAGATAATATGATTTATATGAAATCTACGAATGCCAATGATGGCACGATGAATATTCAAGTATCATTTGATGTAGGAACAGATCCTGATATGAATACCGTATTGGCACAGAATAAAGTATCAGCAGCAACTGCAAAATTACCTTCTGCAGTTACTAAACTTGGGGTAACAACAAAAAAATCGCTACCAAGTATGTTAATGCTTCTAACATTAACCTCTGAAGGCAACTTATACGACCAAGACTTTTTAGGAAATTATGCCCTAATAAACATCAAGGATAAACTTGCTCGTATTAAAGGAATTGGGGAAGTAAATATACTTGGTGCTTCTGATTACTCAATGCGTATATGGGTAAAGCCTGATCGCTTATCGCAGATGGGAATTACTATTAATGAAATTTTGAATGCTATAAATGCTCAAAATACAATTGTACCTGGCGGTAAATTTGGTGCTGAGCCAGCCCCTGCAGGTACAGAGTTCACCTATACAGTGCGCATGCCCGATAGGTTTAATTCTCCAGAAACTTTTGGTAATATTGTAATACGCACTACCGAAAGCGGTTCTCAAGTAAAGCTTAAAGATATAGCAACTATTAACTTAGGTGTAGAATCATATAATGCATATACAAGAATCAACAAACAAGAATGCTCAATCATTGCGCTTTATCAAGCCCCTGGAGCCAATGCTGTTGACCTAAAAACTAGAATTCTTGATGAAATGGAAGTTATTAAAGATGATTTTCCTGAATCAATAAAATATACCGCATCTTTAGATACTGTTGCACCTATTACAGCGGGTATTAAAGATATTATTGTTACTCTTATTGTAGCATTATTTCTTGTAATATTAGTAGTATTTATATTCATACAAGATTGGAGAGCAACACTAATACCAACACTTGCAATTCCCGTATCATTAATTGGTGCATTTATGTTTTTCCCAATGCTTGGCTTTTCTATAAATGTACTATCGCTACTTGGGCTAGTTCTCGCCATAGGAATTGTGGTAGATGATGCAATTGTGGTAGTAGAAGCCGTCCAAGTAAATATTGCCAATGGCATGAATACTAAAGAAGCTACTTTAGATGCTATGCGCAAAGTTACTGCACCAGTAATTGCAACTACACTTGTACTAATTGCTGTATTTATTCCTGTAGCCGGAATGGCAGGAATCTCAGGATTATTATATCAACAATTTGCCATTACAATTGTAGTTTCTGTAATAGTTTCTTCGGTAAATGCACTAACATTAAGTCCTGCTTTATGTTCTATCTTATTAAAAGAGCCTAAACCTTATAAAGGACCTCTTGGATGGTTTTTTGCCAAGTTTAATAAAGGAATGGATAAAACAACAGAGTCGTATATGAGCCTTACAAATATATTAGCTCGTAAAATGAAGCGAGGTGTTGTATTTATTGTCGTACTTACTGCTGCGGCAGGTCTTTTTGGCAAACTTGTTCCCGGAGGATTTATTCCTGAGGAGGATATGGGTTATTTCTTTGTAAACTATCAACTACCTGATGCAGCATCATTGCAACGCTCTGATATTGTGGCTAAAAAAGTTGAAGAAATAATGATGAGTTATCCAGAGGTTAAATATGTTACTAATGTAACAGGATATTCTCTACTTTCGGGTGCAATGGCTTCCAATACTGGCTTTGCTTTTGCTAGCTTACACAATTGGGCAGATAGAAAGTCTACTGCCAAAGAAATTACTGAAAGAATAAACAAAGAGCTCTTTATAAAAATAAAAGATGCTCAAGCATTTGCTTTTGGTCCTCCTGCTATTCCTGGTCTTGGAAATGGCTCTGGTTTTAGTATTATGATACAAGATAAGATGGGTAATACACCACAATATCTTGCTGAAAATCTTAATAATTTTATTGCCACAGCAAATGCTCGCCCCGAAATAGGAAGAGCTTTTTCTACTTTCCAAGCAAGTGTTCCACAACGATATATGGATATTGACAAGGAGAGAGCTCTAAAAATGGGGGTAAATCTTAATGATTTATATTCTACAGTAGGAGCCTTTATGGGTGGAGCATATGTCAATGATTTTACCAGATTTGGACGACTCTACAGAACCTATTTACAAGCCGAGCCACAATATAGAAGTAAGGAAAGTGATATAAATAATTTCTTTATTAAAAACAAAAGTGGAGATATGGTCCCTCTAGCTACATTGGTAAATATCAAGAAAGTTACAGGACCTGAATATACAACACGATTCAATCTCTTTCGTTCAGCAGAAGTTACAGGTGCTCCAGCACCAGGTTACACCTCCACCGAGGCAATGGATGCATTGGAAGAAGTCGCCGCTCAAGTATTACCAAGTGATATGACCTACTCATGGAATGCGATGTCGTATCAAGAGAAAAAAGCTTCAGGCTCGCTAGGGGTAATTTTAACTTTCTCATTAATATTCGTTTTCCTTATTTTGGCAGCACAATACGAAAGTTGGTCCCTACCTATGAGTATATTATTAGGTACTCCATTTGCAATATTTGGAGCATTGATTTTCCTATATGTTGGTCGACTATTTAACCCAACTTTTGAAAATAATATTTTTGCACAAGTATCATTTGTGATGCTTATAGGTATGGCGGCAAAGAACGCAATTCTTATTGTAGAATTTGCCAATGATGAGTTCAAAAAAGGAGATACTCTTTTTGATGCTGCAATAAAAGCTGCACGATCTAGATTTAGACCAATTCTTATGACAGCATTCTCATTTATTCTTGGAGTATTTCCGCTGGTAATAGCAACAGGATCAGGAGCTGAAGCTCGTAAAGTAATGGGAATGGCATTACTTGGTGGTATGTCGCTAGCAACCTTACTAGGAGTATTCTTCTACCCTATGCTTTTTGTAGCCATCGGTAAATTGTTTAAATATGAGGAGAAAAGGGATTTGCAATTAGCAAATGATGATAATGCTGATATTTCTGAGCAATAAAAACAAAGACAATACTATGAAAAAAATATACGGATTAGCAATACTTCTATTAGCAATAACCAGCTGTGTGGGACCAAAATATGTAGAACCTAAGATTGACATAGAGGAGACCTATGAACAATATATGCGCGACACCTTAGTATCAAATAACGATACAATTATTAATCTACGCTGGTGGGACTTTATAAAAGAGCCAGGCTTGGACACGCTGATAAAACACGCATTGGTATATAATAAAGATGTACTAAAGGCGGCTTCGCGTATAGAGCAGTCCAGAGCAATATCAGGAATGGTAAGTGCTGATCAATATCCAGGTTTTAATCTTCAAGCTGGAGCATCAAATGGTGGCAGATCAAGTGGTTTTGGCAATCATAGTTTAAGTGCAGGAATTGGCATGAGTTGGGAATTAG
>JAOZSY010000304.1 GCA_029939445.1 Bacteroidales bacterium | reverse complement strand
CTAAACTCCATAAACTCTTTCTTAGACCAAACCTCCTCTTTATCCGTTCCAACAAATACTGAGTTACTATCCAGATAACTAAAATAACTATCAAAATCAGCTTCTGCAGCTGCTTTATGCCAATTATCCAGTAAGATATTTACTTGTTCTTTATTGATTGGAGAAACAGCTGTCTCTTGCTTCAACTGGGTGTTGCAAGAAATTAAAAAGCTTGATATTATAAGGAGGATGAAAAATTTATATGTCATATCATTATTGGTTTTAACAAATGTAAAGATACAATTTATTGAACTACAGGCAAGATACTCTCATAATATCGTTTATAATTGACAAAGGTGTATCTCGGGCCTCTTGCCCGTTGATAATTAAAACATTACTAATTTAGAACTACAGGCTAGAAGCCCATGTTACATAAAAGAACTACGGGCTGGAAGCCCGTGTTACAAAAAAGGCCACTCGCAAAAAGCGAGTGGCCGTATTATTTACCCTTAATTTATTAAGGTATTATTTTACTTCTTCGAAATCAACATCCTGAACCTCATCGTCGCCACCTTGGTTTGGCGCTCCTTGAGCTCCTGCATCAGCACCTGGCTGTGCACCACCTTCAGCAGCTTGAGTTGCAGCATACATTTCTTCGCTAGCAGCTTTCCATGCTTCGTTCAATTTCTCCATTTCACGATCAATGCCTTCAATATCCTGATTCTTATGAACTTCTTTTAGAGAAGTTAAAGCCTCTTCAATTGGAGCTTTTTTATCGTCTGACAATTTCTCGCCGTACTCCTTAAGTTGCTTCTCTGTTTGAAAGATTAAAGCATCAGCTGAATTTATCTTATCAACTTTCTCTTTCTCTTTCATATCAGCATCAGCATTAGCTTCTGCATCAGCTTTCATTTGTTGGATTTCCTCATCAGATAATCCAGAAGAAGCTTCAATACGTATTTTCTGCTCTTTACCAGTTGATTTATCCTTAGCACTAACGCTTAGAATACCATTTGCATCAATATCAAATGTTACTTCAATCTGAGGAATACCACGTTGTGCTGGTGGAATACCATCTAAGTGAAAACGTCCAATATTCTTATTCTGATTAGCCATTGGGCGCTCTCCTTGCAAGACGTGAATTTCTACAGAAGGCTGATTATCAGCAGCAGTAGAGAATGTCTCTGACTTCTTAGTAGGAATAGTAGTATTAGCATCAATAAGCTTAGTCATTACACCACCTAAAGTTTCAATACCCAAAGAAAGTGGAGTTACATCCAAAAGAAGTACATCCTTAACATCACCTGAAAGTACACCACCTTGAATTGCAGCACCTACAGCAACCACTTCATCAGGATTTACACCTTTAGAAGGAGATTTACCGAAGAATTTCTCAACAACCTCTTGAATTGCAGGAATACGAGTTGATCCTCCAACAAGAATTACCTCATCAATATCACTAGTACTCATTCCAGCATCCTTAAGAGCGGCCTTACAAGGAGTGATAGTTGCTTGAATTAGTTTATCAGATAACTGCTCAAATTTAGCACGAGAAAGTGTACGCACTAAATGCTTAGGCACACCATCAACAGGCATAATATATGGCAAGTTTATCTCAGTAGAACTAGAACTAGAAAGCTCAACTTTAGCTTTTTCAGCAGCTTCTTTCAAACGCTGCAATGCCATTGGGTCTTTACGTAGGTCTAAATTCTCATCTGCTTTAAACTCCTCTGCTAACCACTCTATAATTACGTGGTCAAAGTCATCACCACCAAGGTGAGTATCACCATTTGTAGATTTTACTTCAAATACACCATCACCTAATTCAAGAATTGAGATATCAAAAGTACCACCACCAAGGTCAAATACTGCAATAGTTTTGTCGCTATCACTTTTATCCAAACCATAAGCAAGGGCTGCTGCTGTAGGCTCATTAATAATACGCTTAACTTCTAAACCTGCAATAACACCAGCTTCTTTTGTAGCCTGACGTTGTGAGTCAGAAAAATAAGCAGGAACTGTAATAACAGCCTCTGTTACCTCTTGTCCAAGATAATCCTCAGCAGTTTTCTTCATCTTCTGAAGAATCATTGCTGATAATTCTTGTGGTGAGAAATCACGATCATCAATCTTTACTTTTGGTTGATTATTCGCTGTTTTAATAACCTTATAAGACATTCTAGATATTTCTTTGCTTACTTGGTCATAGCTTTCACCCATAAAACGCTTAATAGATGAAATAGTTTTTTCTGGATTGGTGATTGCCTGACGCTTTGCAGGATCTCCTACTTTGCGCTCTCCATCTTTTACAAATCCTATTATTGATGGAGTAGTTCTTTTTCCTTCGCTATTAGGTATAACAACTGGCTCATTTCCTTCCATTACAGATACACATGAGTTTGTGGTTCCTAAGTCGATTCCTATTATTTTTCCCATTTCTATATATTTTTATATATTGTTTATAATTCTATTTAATTTACAAACTCTCCTTTTCAATTTCTGTGCCATTGGGTTTTTCTATCTTTTTTATATTTTTCACTGTCTTTTTTTCCTTTTTACTCAAAATACTACTGACAAATTGTAGCTTTTAATGACAATTGGGCAGATTGGGAATGGGAAATTAAGAATTTTAGAATGAGGTTTCGAAGTTTCAGGTTTCGAAGTTTCAGGTTTTGAGGTTTCAGGTTTTGAGGTTTCGTACTACGATATTTTAACTTCTAAACCTCCAAACTTTTAAACTTTCAACCCTCTAAACTTTTAAACCTCCAAACCTCCCCTGCTTAGCCTCAGTCCTATAGGAAGCCCTGCCCAATTGAACACCGTTGACAATTTTGGATAAATCAACAAACTAATTTTAAGTTAATATTCAATTAAAAAAATACAACCTATTATTTTACCTACCTTTGATGTTCGTATTTATAAAAGCTCATTTTGTAAATATTTAATAATCACAAA
>JAOZSY010000085.1:8368-9974 GCA_029939445.1 Bacteroidales bacterium | reverse complement strand
TATTTTTGTAGAAATAAACACAAATTTTATGAAAATATTAATGCTTTTAGAGCATGAATTTCCAGGAGATGTCCGCGTAGATAGAGAAGTTGATTCATTGTACGAGGAAGGTATTAATATTGATGTAGCTATTTGTAGCACAAATAAAAATTGTGATGATATTAAAGATTATAAATGGGGCAAATTATTTAGCAAGTATATTCCAAAATTAACATTAAAATTTAGCGCACTGGCACTTACTTTTCCTTTCTATTTTGCTTTTTGGGAAAAATATATTGATAATATACTTAAGAACAATTCGTATCATTATATTCATTTGCATGACTTACCTTTAATAAAAGTGGCTTATAAACTATCTCAAAAGTATAATATTCCATTGGTGGTTGATTTGCATGAAAATAGACCAGAAATAATGAAACTATATAAGCATGTTAATAGTTTCCCTGGTAAATACCTAATATCTATAAAAACATGGGGCGAATATCAAAAAAAGTATGTTAAGTTAGTGGATCATTTAATTGTGATAACACCAGAAGCGAAGTCTTATTATACTGATTTACTAGATGTAGATGCAAAAAAGATCAGTGTTGTTCCTAACTATGTAAACCCTAACTTTAAATTAGGTGATTATGATAAAGATTTTCTTAATAAACTAGAAAATAAAAAGACCTTAGTTTATTTTGGTGATATAAGCGAACGACGTGGGATACTAGAGTTAATAGAGGTTGCCATACTTCATAAAAGCAATCCTGATTTTCATTTTATATTTATTGGTGCTGGCAGTGGACTTTCTATTTTACAAGAAATGATTACTAAATATAACCTTCGTAATGTTGATTTATTAGGTTATATAAATATCGACAACGCACTTATGATAATAAAGTCTTGCTCAATAGGCATATGCCCATTCCACAGAAACATTCATCATGATACAACATATGCAAATAAAATGTTTCAGTATATGGGGCTTGGCTTACCTATTTTGGTTAGTGATTGTCCTGCCCAAGCAAAGATTGTTACCACTGAGGATGCCGGGCTAGTATTTAAAGCAGGTGATTATAAAGATTTAAACGAGAAATTACTTGAATTGGTAAGCGATAAAGAGAATTTCGATAAAATCTCTAGTAATAATAAACTACTCATTTCACAGAAATACAACTGGGCAATAGCTACAAATGAACTATTGGACATTTACCACTAATTATTGTTTATTTGCTAGCTGAATCCATCCATCATATTTCTTCAATAATCTCTTGTCTAATAAGCAAAAAAGCTTTACTTTTGCACCCTCTAAAAACTAGAGATGTAGCAAGGTGCTACACATTGTTTAATCAGACTGTATTCCAGTACCCTACAAAAGGTATTTTCCCCGGATAGGCAGTCACAGAATAATAACTATGGCAGAAGAAAATGCTAAGAAGACCGAAGATGCCCCTAAGGCAGAGGTTAAGAAGACAACTCCAAAAGTAAAAAAGGAAACTAAAGCTAAGAAAGCTCCAAAGGCTGCAGCAAAAGTTGAAGAAACTCCTAAGACTGAGGTAAAAGTTGAAGAAACTCCTAAGACTGAGGTAAAAGTTGAAGAAACTCCTAAAGTAGAGGAAGCTCC
>JAOZSY010000085.1:0-8268 GCA_029939445.1 Bacteroidales bacterium | reverse complement strand
CTAAAGTAGAGGAAGCTCCAAAAGCTGAGGCAAAAGTTGAAGAAGCTAAAATAGAGGAAGCTCCAAAAGCTGAAGTAAAAGAAGAAGTTAAAA
Organism: Bacteroidales bacterium; assembly: GCA_029939445.1. Lineage (GTDB taxonomy): Bacteria > Bacteroidota > Bacteroidia > Bacteroidales > UBA1556 > UBA6267. Next base: position 8,175 of record JAOZSY010000085.1, on the reverse strand, counting down.
AAGAAGAAGCTCCTAAAGTAGAGGAAAAAGTTGCTGAGGCTCCTAAGGCTGAATATCAACTTCCTAATTTAGATGAAGCTCCCCTAGAATTCGATTTCGATAATGTAGAAGACGAAAATACTATCTCTGTTGCTACAGATGATGCTGATGCAGCAATCTACGAAAAGACTTTAAAAACTATTACTGAGCAACAAGTTGTTAAAGGAACTATCATGTCTAAGAATAGTCGTGAGGTAGTTATCAACATTGGTTTCAAAAGTGATGGTGTACTTTCAGTTAACGAACTTCGTTATATGGAAGACGTTGAAATTGGTAGCGAGATTGACGTATATATTGAAAGCCAGGAAGATGTTAATGGTCAATTAATTCTTTCTCATAAAAAAGCACGTATCCTAAAATCATGGGATAATGTTAATGAGGCACACGAAAAAGATGAAATCATTAATGGTTTCGTTAAATGTCGTACTAAAGGTGGTTTAATTGTAGATGTATTTGGCATTGAGGCTTTCCTTCCAGGATCGCAAATTGATGTTAAGCCAATCCGCGATTACGATATTTATGTTGGTAAAAACATGGAATTCAAAGTTGTTAAAATTAATAACGAATTCAAAAACGTGGTTGTATCGCATAAAGCACTTATTCAAGATGAGCTTGAAAAGCAAAGAGCTGAGATTATGGCTAAGCTTGAAAAAGGTCAAGTACTTGAAGGTACTGTTAAAAACATTACTTCTTATGGTGTATTTATCGACCTTGGTGGTGTTGATGGTCTTATCCATATTACTGACCTTTCATGGGGTCGTATCAATCACCCAGAAGAGATTGTATCTCTTGATCAAAAGATCAATGTTGTTATCCTTGACTTCGACGAAGGAAAGAAACGTATTGCTCTTGGCTTAAAACAATTAACTCCTCACCCATGGGATTCTCTTGATGAGAACCTTAAGATTGAAGATAAAGTTAAAGGTAAAGTTGTTGTTATTGCTGACTACGGTGCATTTGTTGAAATTGCTTCAGGAGTTGAAGGACTTGTTCACGTTAGCGAAATGTCATGGTCACAGCATTTACGTACTGCTCAAGATTTCTTGAAAGTAGGCGACGAAGTAGAAGCTGTAATCTTAACTCTAGATCGCGAAGAGCGCAAGATGTCATTAGGTATCAAGCAACTTATTCCAGATCCATGGGCTAATATTGACGAGAAGTACCCTAAGGGAACTAAGCATACATCAATAGTACGTAACTTCACTAACTTCGGTATCTTTGTTGAGCTAGAAGAAGGTGTTGATGGTTTAGTACACATTTCTGACTTAAGTTGGTCTAAGAAAATTAAGCACCCTGCTGAGTTTACTAAGATTAGTGAGAAGATGGAAGTTGTTGTATTAGATGTTGATATGAATAACCGTCGTTTAAGCTTAGGCCATAAGCAGTTAGAAGAAAATCCTTGGGATGTATTCGAAACTGTATTTAATGTAAACAGTGTACATAAAGGAACTATTACTTCTATTAACGAAAAAGGTGCTATTGTATCTCTTCCTTATGGTGTAGAAGGTTTTACTCCTAAGCGTCACTTAAGCAAAGAAGATGGCACTATGCCTAAAGTAGATGAAACATTAGACTTTATGGTTATCGAATTCTCTAAGGACAATAAGAAAATCATTCTTTCTCATAACCGTATCAACCAACAAGTAGAAGCTGGTGCTAAAGCTAAAGCAAATGCTATTAAAAGAGCTGATGCTAAGAATACATCTAAAGCAATGAAGAACGTAAATAAGAATATCGAGAAAACTACTCTTGGTGACTTAGGAGTTCTTGAATCTCTTAAAGCTGAAATGCAAGAGTCTGAAAAGGCAAAAGCAGAAGAGTTATTAAAGAAGATTGAAGCTAAAGATGATAAATAGACATTGTTAAGATACTAGTACAATAGCTAGTATTAAATAATAATATAAAAGGATGAGCAGCAATGTTCATCCTTTTTTTTATATGCGTTTATCAGATTTAGAAAATAAAAAAAGGTAAATAACCATTACGATTATTTACCTTTTTTATTATTTGGAGAATACTAATTTACATTAAACATTAAATCTAAAATGCATAATATCACCATCGCATACAAGATAATCTTTCCCTTCCACAGCCATCTTACCGGCCTCTTTAACCGCAGCTTCGGATCCTAAGCCAATATAGTCATCATATTTAATAACCTCGGCACGGATAAAGCCTTTCTCAAAATCGGTATGAATAATACCCGCTGCCTGAGGCGCTTTAATTCCCTTTGAGTACGTCCAAGCTCTAACTTCCTGTACCCCTGCAGTAAAGTAAGTTTCTAGATCTAAGAGTGAATATGCCTTTTTAATTAGCTTACTCATTCCACTCTCGTTAAGACCAAGATCTTGAAGAAATTCTTGACGCTCTTCATAATCTTCCAGCTCCGCAATTTCGGACTCTGCTTGAGCTGATATTACTAATATCTCAGCATTTTCGCCTTTTACCGCTTCACGCACCTGATTAACAAAATCATTTCCATCAACAATAGAATCCTCATCAACATTACAAGCATAAAGAATTGGTTTTGCTGTTAATAATTGATACTCATCTACTAACTTTATATCCTCCTCTTCAAATTCTAATTCGCGAACAGATTTACCTTCTTCCAAATGAGCTTTTATACGCTCCAATATTTTGGCATTACGCATCGCGTCTCTGTCTTTTCCTGTTTGAGCAATTTTAGCAATTTTCTTAAATCTAGTTTCGACTGTCTCCAAATCTTTAATTTGCAACTCTATATCTATAGTCTCTTTATCTCTTACAGGGTCAATCGTAGTATCAACATGAGTAATATTTTCATCCTCAAAACAACGCAATACATGAATAATAGCATCCGTTTCGCGGATGTTTGCCAAAAACTTATTTCCTAAGCCTTCGCCTTTACTTGCTCCACGAACAAGGCCTGCTATATCAACAATTTCGATAGTAGTAGGCTGAACTCTTTGGGGGTTTACTAATTCTGATAGCTTATTAATACGCTCATCGGGAACCGTTATAACTCCTATATTAGGCTCAATAGTACAAAAAGGGAAGTTTGCTGATTGCGCCTTTGCATTTGACAAACAATTAAATAAGGTTGATTTTCCAACATTTGGTAATCCTACAATTCCACATTTTAATGCCATATTATTTTATTTTAAAAAATTAATTATTTATACATCGACTCGCGTAATGTCATTATTTTCTCATCATTAACATATTCGGTATAAGACATCATTTTATCAATAATACCGTTTGGTGTTAATTCAATTATACGATTACATACCGAATCAATAAACTCATGGTCATGCGACGACATGAAAATATTTCCAGGATACTTAACAAGGTTATTATTAAACGACTGAATAGATTCTAGATCAAGGTGATTTGTTGGAGTATCAAGAATCAATGCATTAGCATTAGTCAGCATCATTTTAGAAATCATACATCTCATTTTCTCACCACCAGAAAGCACATTTACTTGCTTATAAATTTCTTCGCCAGCAAAAAGCATCTTTCCTAAATAACCTCTAATATATAATTGTGTAGTATCCTTTGTAAATTGGCATAACCAATCAAACAAATTAAGTTTACTATTAAAATATTCTGTATTATCAATTGGAAGATAAGCTTTCGATATTGTTTGCCCCCACTGAAATTCTCCAGAAGTTGGCTTTTGATTTTCATTAATTATTTCGAAGAAAGCAGTCATTGCTCTAGGGTCTTTCGAAAGAAAAACTATCTTATCACCTCTATTTGTAAAAAACTCAACATCTTTAAACAATACTTTTCCATCAATCTCAGCACTAAGACCTTTAATATCTAGCACCCTATCGCCAGCTTTACGCTCTGGAGCAAAAATAATACCCGGATATTTCCTTGTTGAAGGCTCAATATCTTCAATATTAAGCTTCTCAATCATTTTCTTTCGCGAAGTAGTTTGCTTTGATTTAGCGGCATTTGCACTAAAGCGGGCAATAAATTCTTGAAGTTCTTTTTTCTTTTCTTCAGCTTTTTTGTTCTGATTAACCTGTTGCTTAAGTGCTAACTGACTACTTTGATACCAGAAGCTATAGTTACCTGGAAACATTTTAACTTTTCCAAAATCGATATCTACAGTATGAGTACTAATAGCATCAAGAAAGTGCCTATCGTGAGAAACCACAAGAACAGTATTCTCATAATTTGCCAAATAATTTTCTAACCATCTTACAGTATCAAGATCCAAGTCGTTGGTTGGCTCATCAAGCAATAAATTATCAGGCTTACCAAATAAAGCTTGAGCTAATAAAACTCTTACTTTTTGCTTACCACTTAGGTCCTTCACCAGTGAATAATGCAAAGCTTCCTTAATTCCAAGGTCTGACAATAAACTAGCAGCTTCACTTTCGGCATTCCAACCATCAAGGTCAGCAAATTCCGACTCAAGCTCAGCGGCTTTAATACCATCGGCATCAGAGAAATCCTCTTTTGCATATATTGCATCTTTTTCTTTCATTATACTCCATAGCTTATCATGACCTTGCATCACAGTATCTAACACTGTAAACTCGTCAAAAGCATAATGGTCTTGGCTCAATACTGATAATCGCTCATCAGAACCTAGTGAGATTTTTCCTGCAGTAGAGTCATTTTCTCCCGAAATTGTTTTCAAAAAAGTAGATTTACCAGCACCATTAGCACCAATAATTCCATAGCAATTTCCAGCTGTAAATATCATGTTAACATCCTGAAACAAAACTCTCTTGCCAAACTGTATTCTTAAATTCGATACTGTAATCATATTATATATATTTTCTATTCTTCAATACGCTTAAAAAAGCGTGCAAAAGTACATTTTTTTAAGAGTAGTTCAATACTTATTTAAATAATATTAAGAAAGTTACAGTCTTAATATTATTAGCATACATTTTTTCATATTATGGCTTGTTTTAGTTTAATTTCTTTATAATTTCTATTACAAAATGAAATTAATTTGAAATCAATAGATAATTTAAGTATTTTTGTTAATTATTGAATACAATCACTGAAATTAACACTTTTGTAGAAAAATAGATATTTGATTTTATAAACAAAATCATAAATAGCAAATATTGTTCTACTACTAAAATATCACATACTTAATAAAAACCATATACTTATGAAACGATTATATACTTTTTCTTTTTTAATTATAGCCACAATTCTTATTAATATAAAGCCTGTTTTTTCACAAAACTATTTAGCCTTTTCTACTGACAACTATGCAGGAGCAACGGGTATGTTTTATAACCCAGCAAGTATAGCCGACAGCCGCTATAAATTCGACATGGAGATAGTAGGTTTAAGTACACGATTTGAGAATAACTGGTGGGGGTTAGACAGTAAAGTGATTTTCAGACCTGAACTTTTTGAACAAGAGAAATTTGTAGAAAACTACGTTAAGGTTGTTGACAATAACGACCCAAAATATATATTCCAAACATTAGAAGGTCGTGGATTAAGTTTTATGTTTAATATTGGTCAAAAATCTTCTTTTGGCTTTAGTGCAAGGGTTCGCCAAATCTTGAATCTTGATAATATTGATCCTGAAGCTGCTGATTTAATGATGAATAGCAATAATGTTCCAGAACTTTTTGGCAAGACACTTAACTATGAAAATATGTCATTAAATGCCATCGCGTGGGCAGAATACGGATTCACTTATGCGCAAGTCCTTTTAAATAAAAAGAAGCATGTAATAAAAGTAGGTGGAACAGCAAAATTACTACAAGGAATGGGTTCTGGCTATCTCTGTGCAGATCAAGTAGGATATGATTTACAAAACGACTCTATTGCAAATGATGTTAGTGCTGATTTTAAATTTGGAGCTTCAGCAAACCTTGAAGATATAATGGAATTTAAATTTGCAGCAAAACCATCTGTTTCATTCGATGCTGGTTTTATTTATGAATTTAGACCTAAATTCAAAAAATACCAATATGAAATGGATGGAGAAGAAGGGCTATGGAGAAGAGATCTTAATAAGTATTTATTCAAATTTAGTTTTTCTATACTTGATATTGGTCAAATGAATTTCACTAAGCAATTCAACTCCAATGACTTTAAGGTGGAGAAAGATCAGATTAATTTTAATGAGTTCGACATTACATCATTTGAAACACTTGCTGATAGTACATCTGATATGCAAACAAGTACTGACCCCAACTATGTTTTTAAACTTCCTACTACTCTAAATATGAATTTGGATATTAGGATTACAAACAAGATATACGTAAATATAGGAGGCCGTTATTCGCTAAATAGAGATTTTAACCATAGCTCAAAAGTACATTATTTAAATTCAATAAATATAACTCCAAGAATAGAAAACGCGCGTTTTGGGATGGCATTTCCTATTAGGTACAACGAATTTAATGAACTTAACGTTGGCTTAGGTTTAAGATTAGGGCCACTTTGGATAGGTTCTAATAATTTATTAGCAGTAGTTGGCTTACAAGACAATATTACATCCGCAGATTTATATATTGCACTTAAATTTAGTATAAAACATAAAGCACCGCAGGATGATGATGGTGATTTAGTTTCCAATAAACTAGATGAATGCGATAATGCCAAAGGCCCTCTAAAATTTAAAGGCTGCCCTGATTCAGACGGTGATGGGATTCCTAATAAAGATGATGACTGCCCATATACAGCAGGCTTAAAAGAATTTAACGGATGTCCTGATTTTGACGGTGATGGAATTGAAGATAAGTATGATAAATGCCCTGAGGTAGCAGGTTCAAAATTAAACTCAGGCTGTCCTGAGGCGAAAAAACCTGAGAAACAAGAAGTGAAAAAAGAGCCAATAGAAAAAACTACAACGGAAGAGCCTGAAAAAAAGGAAGAACCTGAAAAAGAAAAAGAAACAAAAAAACAGGAAGAAAACAACTAAAACAAAATAGAAAATATTATAATTAAAAGGGGCAATTATTTATTGCCTCTTTTTGATTTTATATTATTCCTTACTATATCCTAAAAGATTAAGAATAATAACTATTCTATACATCGAAAAGTATGTCGTTAGCAATTGTTAATTTATTATAATTTTCTTAAAAAAATACTGTATATTAGCAGCTTCATTTTAAGGAAATATAAAACCACATACACAATGAAATTACATATCGCAATTATTACTCTTTTGCTAATTCTAACTCCAGTATTTACATACGCACAAGTTACAATGGAGGCTGATGCTGCATTTAAAAACGAACAGTTTTCTACAGCAATTGACCTATACAAAAAGGCCTCTAGTAAAACTAAAAACAAACTAGAAAAGAAGAGAATTGCCTTTCAAATTTCTGAATGTTATAGGTATACTAAAGACAGAAGGAAAGCAGAGCAACAATATGCTCGACTTGTTAGAATGAAATATTCTGATCCAATCATATATTTATACTATGCAGAATGTCTTCGTGACCAAGGAAAATATCAAGAAGCGATAGACCAGTATAACGAATATACAAAGATGGTTCCTGAAGATCCTAGAGGCACAATTGGTGTTGAGACCATGAAAAAAGCAATGCTGTGGATTGACAACCCAAATACTAATTACGAAGTTGAAAATATCAGAAAACTAAACAGTAGAGCTGATGACTTTTCTCCAGCTTATGCCGATAGAAAGTATAAATCTATTATATTCTCTTCATCACGAAAGGATACCGACAATGATGACGATCCTAATACAGGACTGGGTTTCACATGGTTATACATTTCGAATCAAGATCAAAAAGGAAACTGGGCAAAACCAGTAACTGTTGATGAAGAAAATATGATTAATACTAAGAATGAAAATAATGGTTCAGCTACATTTAATAGAAAATTTAATACCATATATTTTACTCGTTGCCATGTAAAGAAAAACGCAATGGTAGGTTGTGATGTATATACATCATCACGAAGAGGTAAAAGCTGGAGTGAGCCAAAGCCCTTAAATATTACTGCTGACTCAATCCGTTCAGGACACCCAGCAATACATAATAATGAAAGAACTATGTTTTTTACCTCAGATTTGCCTAAAGGATATGGCGGACGTGATATTTGGGTAGTAGAAAGAAGACGTAAGAGCAAGCCATTTGGCAAACCAGTAAATGTTGGTGAAAACGTTAACACATCAGGAGATGAGCGCTATCC
>JAOZSY010000303.1 GCA_029939445.1 Bacteroidales bacterium | reverse complement strand
TTTGTTGTTTGTTGTTTGTTGTTTGTTGTTTGTTGTTTGTTGTTTGTTGTTTGTTTTATCACTGCGGCTTCGGCTCCGCTCAGCCTCCGTTCAATACTCCGCTCAGCCTACGTTCAATACTCCGCTCGGCTTCGGCTCCGCTCAGCCTACGCTATGTATATTATTGTTCGTACCCAGAGCGGAGCCGAAGGGCACGAACAATAATTCATTTAACCTCTCTTATATATAATAACAGAAATAGTAACATCATCACCACCCATATTAATGGTCATAGCATAAGGTCTGTCATTAGGAATTTCTACTTGGTAATCACCAGCTCTGCCAGTAAGTTGTTGCCAAATTGTAACAGCTTGGTGTACACCTGTACCACCAGTTGGGTGACCCCAGCCAATAAGTCCACCAGAGGTATTCATTGGGAATTTACCATCGCGAGCAGTATGTTTAGCAGCTACAAAATCGCAACCTTCACCACGCTTAGCAAGGCCTAAAGCCTCCACAGTAAGGATACCAGCAATAGTAAAGCAGTCATGAACCTCAGCAGTAGCTACCTGATCGATAGTGATACCCGCTTCTTTCATAGCTTTTTGCACAGCATATTTAATTGCTTCCAATTCCGTCAAATCTATAGGATCTAATGTAATATCTCTTGTTGCAGCAACGGCACAAACCACTTCTACAGCATCAGATGGTTTTACACCCATTCTTTTCAATCCTTCTTCCGAAGCAATAGCAATACCCGAAGCACCATCAGAAACCTTTGAACAATCCAAAACATTTAAGTTTGGAACAAAGAATTTAGCATTAGGCTCCATTTTTAAGCAAGCCTGATAAGGATTAGGATTTGTATTATGATATTCCTGAGCTGTAGGATCTAATCTTGCATTTTCCATAGCATTTGCATACCATTGACTCATTCCTTTACGAGCTCTTTCTTTATCATATTTCTCATAATAAGCACCTGCTCTATCGCTAAATTGACCTGGGAAAAAGAAAGCGTGACCATCTTTACGTTTCTTGAACCAACCAGCACCAGCGAGTACATCAGCACCATAAATAGCTTTCATGGTATTCTGAACTTCTACTCCTAACGAAAGGGTAACATCAGAACCAGAGAGTATATTACGGATACCAGTTTGCAAGGACAAACCACCAGAGCCACAAGCACCTTCAACGCTTGTTCCATATTTCATACTTAAGCCTTTGTCAATCATTGGTAAAAAACCTGGCAAGTTTGCTTGATTATTAAATCTAGCAGCCATAAAGTTACCAATAACGCCATCGTCAACATTATCAGCACCGCCAATTTGCTTAAGGACACCATTACCAGCTTCGCTAATATAGTGCTCAATACCTGGGCGTTCTTTCTTCGGATTAAATTCTTTTCTTCCTGTTCCTAGTGAGATGGTATTATAACCACCATACATATATACTTTTTTATGTGGAATCATATCTTATTCTTTTTGTCTATTTCAAAAAATTATTTATTGGACCATAAGCGTGAAAAAATCCTGTTGCCATTACTGTATTCACATCATCATCGTTTGCAGCAACATTACTATCTACTAATAATCTACCTATTTCATTTGAACGCATATTATAAGCCTTAGCTATTTGCGCCCCTTTAGTATCCATTCCATTCATTTCTGAAAAGATAGTTTCTAAAGTGGCAGCCTTTTTCTTACTAAAGTTTATAGCCTTCCACGGTTTCATTGAAGAAGGAGCAGCTCCTAATTTAGTATCAACAGCAGATGCAAAATCTGAAATATTTACATAAGCCTTAGTATTAACATCCCAAATAGCAACTGGTCGTCCTTTTTCGTATTTAAGGAAACCATCTTTTTGAGCTCCAGAAGAGTATTGACCTCCTGTAATACCTTGCGATATCATAGTATCAAGAAGTGTAGAATGAAGATCCTCATTATCTAATTTTGGATTCATAACACTCATAATGTAAGAGCAAACTTCCACACCAACATAGTCAATAAGTTGGAAGATTCCCATTGGACGAACTAGCATGTCTTGGGTTACTTTATTAATAGCATAAACGCTATTTACATAACCACCAAAATCGGCAGCCATTTTCTCTGCTTCTTGCATTCCATGTAGAGCATCTCGCATAAAATGACCATTACCAATAAATCCAGCAATATCGTTTGATGGAACTATAATTTTTCGAAGTCTTTTAGCATAAGCCAACGCAAAGTCATTAACCTCATCTTTAGTTTTATCAGCACGAATAAGCTCTACTAATTTCTGAATTGCTGGAGGATTATAAAAATGGAATCCTACAACATTACCATTTAACTCAGCTTGCTCATCAAGCTCAGTAATAGGAATTGAAGATGTATTGGTAAAGAACCAAGGCTCTACATTAGAATTTTCTTTAATTTGCTTAAATATTTTCACCTTAAGCGCAGGATCTTCTTTAATTGCTTCAAAAATAACATGAGAATTATAAGCAGCCTCCATAGCATTCACGGGGCGAACAATATTCATTACATCAAAGATATACTCATCTATAATATCAAAATTCTCAATTAAATCAGCTCTATCAGCATAAAAGCTTCTTAGTAGCATTGTTTTTTTTTCTGCAATTTTACGCACCTGAGTTCTTAAATAACCCATAAGCCCATGAAGAGCTTCATCAGAAACATCTACTGCATTAAGAACAAATGTTTTGTCTCTATTTTCTGTCTGAAGGCTTAAATCAGCCATTTCAACAGCAGTAAGCAGTAATATTCCGCTTCCCATTTTACCGGCAGCTCCTAATACTGTTACATTCTGTAATCTTTCTTCGTATTTCATATATATTATGTTATGTGTTTCGTGTTATATATTGTGTATTGCGTATTGTCAGGCTGAGTGAGTTGCGTAGTCAAACAGTCTTCGTCTTGTCAGACTGAGTGATTTGCGCAGTCAATCGGCTTTGCTTTGTCAGACTGAGTG
>JAOZSY010000084.1 GCA_029939445.1 Bacteroidales bacterium | reverse complement strand
AAGATAAACCAATAAAAGACATTGGCTTTATTATCTTAAAATTAAAACCTTTGTCAAAATTTCCTTCAACATAGTTCTTTGATAAACCACTGCTCAAAAGAATAATATATGAAGCAATAGCTCCTTGCTTAAAAATTGTTTCGCCTTTCTTGAAATCGATTTTTACCTTAAGTAATTCATCAATTTCATCGTCACTAAGATCCTGATGTTTTAACCAATTAGCAACCTCGTCTTTATTATTATCGCGTTCTATTTTTGTGTTATTACTAACTTGAAGCTGCGATATAGTTTTTTGAAGTGCATGATAAGTTAAGTATGAGTTTATCTTACTGGTAATGGATTTTAAAAGTTGGTGCTCACCACTTATAAATACACCTTTTTCTTCTCTGATTTGCTTGGTGTATACTACAGTTATTGTTCCTTCTTTTTTATGATCAAGTTCAATATCTGACACCATCTTAAGGATAGAATTTTTATAACCTTCTGTTTGAATTATTAAGTTATTCCATTCTAATTTAACCTCACAGTCTTTTGAATATCTCCATCCAGAAGGTATTAATTCTATTATCTCTTGTAAAGTAGCTTCAACACTATTTTCATTATTATTAAGTGTTTCATCTACCTTATATAAACATATTAATTCTTTGTTTTGTGAATTCATAATTATATAAAAAAAGGTTATGAAAATATTATATATTTGAACTAAGTATGAACAAAATAAAGTTCTATGCAAATATAGAAATAAAACAAATCCAAAGACCTATTTATAATTAAATATTTATTAATTATTGAAAAGAAGTGGTGTAGTATTTTTTTTCTGTGTTAATGTAAATGATAACAATAAGATGTTAGCAAACATAGTGTCGTTAATTATTTTTTGAAAAACTTCTTAACTCTGTCAGTAAAGGTAAGTTCTTCTTCATGAACTTTATAAGATTTGAAACCTCTGATTCCTACCATTTCGGCTTCTTCAACTCTAAATAATTCAATATGTTTGTGTAATGGACCAGTTTTAAGGAAGTTAACATAATCGTCAAGATCATTATTTTCGCCCTCTAACTCTAAGTCAATATGACGTGTGTCACCATTTTTATAAACGGCGTCAATATTATACTTATATGCCCCTGTTTGAGAATAAAAGTTGAAATCAGCTCTTTCAAGCTTACCTTCTATAAAAACATTTATGTGTTTTTTCATTTCTGACTCTAATAAATTACACTATATACTTTTTTATTAATTATTTGTGACAAAGATATACTAAAAAACTATAGCTTTTGTAATTAATATTAATCTAACTATATAATATTTGTAAACAACTGTTTGTAAAGGTAAAATCCTATAAATACAGATATGATACCTAAAATATTTGTTGCTAATATATATATTAAAGCAGTCTTTAACTCACCTATCTTAAATAAGTTAACTGCATCTAAAGCGAAGCTGGAAAATGTAGTAAAACCACCTAGAATACCAATGATTAAAAATATTGATAAATTTTCACTCCAGTTATTGTTAGTAAAAAAACCAATAAACAAACCTATTAATAGAGATCCAATTATATTTACAGCGAATGTTTTCCAAATAAATACATGCTCTTCAAACATTAGAAATAAAGATAATAGATATCTAAATGAACTTCCAATTGCTCCTCCTAATGCTACTAATAGTATTTTTTGCATATTTAGTAATTAATAGTATAGTTAACTGTATTTCCTACTTCAGTATAGACAGAATCATTATGAAGTGATTGATTCCCTGATTTGGTAACAGTCCATTGTATTTTGATCCAAGCTAGGCTTCTAACGCTGCATTTATGATGAGCTTCGTAATCATATCCTATTCCTGTTATAGTAATATTATTGCAGCAATCTTTTCCTTTAACTTCTACATTTGAAAATCTATATGTAATCTTGTCGTCAGTACCTTGTGGCATTGTGTTTTTTACATCTAACTCTATCCACGATTTCTGAATTAGCTCAAATGTGTTGTTGTATCCATCGTTTGATTGTATAACATCAGTAGATACAAGCTCTTCTATTGGGAAATATCCAGATTCTGAAATCCTAAATCTATATTCTGAAATAGTAGCTTCTTCGTGTTCAATTAAAAATGATCCGTCACCATTACTAACAGTGCTCTCTATATTTACAAAGCTAGAATTATAAACTCCGTTTTCAATTTTTTTGGCATCTAAATATATAGTAACACCTCCCAGGTTTTCTTGAGTTTGCTTATTTACAACCTTACCTTGTATATTAAAGGTAGATGCTTCTTTTTTACAAGAGAAACTTATAATGATAGATACGATTATAAATAAGTAAATGCTTTTTTTCATTGCTTGTTTTATTTGCGGCAAAGGTAAACTATTTTGTATTTGAATTTTGCTATCCAATAATTGGGGTTGCATATAGTATTATTAAGAATAAGGAAGTAGGAAATCCATATAAGTTATAGTTAATGGCAAAAAAAACAAAATTAAAAGTTGGCTTTTCCCATATAAAACTTAAAGAAGGAAATGCCATTAATATAATAATCAAGAGTAGCCATTGATTTATATTAGCGTTATTTGTTTTGCAAATATATTGCTGTTCATTTTCAGGGTTTACTATTTTTAAAGCAACTCTATTTTTGAATAGTCTAGTTTTCCTAATAAATGTAATTTTTTGGACAGTACTTATACGATTATATTTCTTAATTAGGTAATATTCCTTGTCGGTAATTATATATTCTGTCCCCTTATAATTGGCAATAATATCACCATCCATTTTTTGATAAATATTTATGCTGTTTTCAGTATTTGTATTAATGCTAATTGGAATATCAATATGTGAGCTTAATGTGTCGTATGTGAATAATGTGCTGACTATTAATCCTAATACAGAAAATATTATTGCAATTTTTCTTTGTTTAGAGTTTTTATATTTATAAAATAGTCGTTCATATAATTCATTGCTTTGTTTTGAGAATTCTTTGTTATAAATATCATTGGCTCTTTCAAAACGATTCTTTTGATCTTCGTAGTTATAGGGTCTATAATTTTGTGTTCTTTGTGTATTATTTTTATTTCCTTTATTAAAATGGCTAGCTTTCTTAGGGTTCTTGGTGAGGAGTTCGTATGCTTCGCTAACTTCTATAAATTTAGAAATAGAATCCTTATTATTATTAATGTCTGGGTGATATTTTTTTGCTAGCTCACGGTATTTGTGTTTTACCTCATTCTTTGATGCATCAAAAGATAAGCCCATTATATTATATGCATCACTTTTATTCATATAGCTTATTTATAAAGTAAGAAAATTGTATTTTGTTTTTGAATATCCACTTTTTGCTTTTTCCACTGTGCAATAGTCTTGGTTTTTATGTATTCGTTATGTGCACTTACTTCTTTTGCAATACATAGCTTTGTGCTAGCTTTGCAATGCTGCAGCATAAACTCAAATAGCTTTTGATTTCTATAGGGAGCTTCAATAAATATTTGGGTTTGATTTTCTTTATAAATCCTAGTTTCTAAGTTTTTAATAGCTTTAATTCTCTGTGAATTATCTATTGGCAAATACCCTATAAAAGCAAAATTCTGACCATTAAAACCAGATGCCATTAGTGATAGGAAAATTGATGAAGGACCAACCAAAGGTTTAACTTCAATATTTAAAGTTTGCGCCATTTCAACAACTACATTGCCAGGGTCGGCAACGCAGGGGAGGCCTGATTCGCTGATGATTGCAATGTCGTGCCCATTATTTAAGGGCTCTAAAAAACTTGGTATATCTTTTTCTAAAGTATGTTTGTTTAGTTCAAAAAAGGTAACATCCTCGTCAAAGTTGGCAGTATATCCAATTTTACGAAGAAAACGACGTGCTGTACGCAGGTTTTCTACTATAAAATGTCGTAGCGGTAGTGATTCCTCTTGTACTCCTTTTGGAATTACATTCTGCCATTCGCCATCACTTATTGTATTTGGTAGTAGATATAAAATACCTTTATTCATAGGTTTATTACTTTAATTGATTCTTGCAAAAATAATAAAAACATATTGAGTTTTATAATTGTTTTATTTTGTTATTTTTGAACCATCTTTTAAATATGTGATAACTATGAAACTAATCTATAAGTTAAAATACGTTTTTTTATTTCTATCTATTATGGGATTACTTGCTATACCTGCATATTCTCAAAATGATAGTACTATAATAAAGGAAAAGTATAATGCCTATATTGTTGATAATGAAGAAGAAGATCAGTATATTGATGGTGGTTTTTTGGTTAGAAAAGGCAAAAAATATGGCGTTGTTGATTATGATTATAATCTAATAATACCGATAAAATATAAATCAATAAAATATATTGGCGATTATAATGAGTATTATATTGTAAATAGAAAGAAGTATTATGGTATTTATAATACTAATTGGAAAGAAATACTAGAATGTAAATATACTAGTATAGAGGATAAAGAGGACTATGGGCTTAAGATTAAAAGTAAAAAGGGAGTAGGGTGGTATTCATTTAATTCTCAAAAAATATTAATTGAAGATATCTATGACTCAATTGTCATAGATAGTGAAATGCATGATATTGATGATGGTATATTCCATATATATAAAGATAATAAAATAGGAATGTTTAGTTATGAATATGAGGATATTTTGTTCAATGTAGAATGGGATAGTATTCAATATGTTGATGGTGAAATTTATGATATCGAAGGCTATGATTATTACGATTATTATAGGTTAAAAAGAAATGATAGTGTATTTTATTATACGGGCAATTATGAGGATAATTCTCAGATTGTTACCACTGGATATTCTACTGCTAATAGAAAAAGATTATTAAAACTAAATGCCGACACTATTGATTTGGATATGAATAATGGAGATGGGTTGTTTAATGCAAGAAATGCTATTAGCAAAAAATGGGGAATGTATCAGGATTATGGTGATACTATACATATATTAATTCCTCCGCAGTTTGATAGTATAGTGGCTTATTCGTGGAATGCACCTTATACAATGGTTGCTAATAATGGCTTATGGGGTGTTTATCTTTGGGATTGGGGTCGCTCTGATGATGCTCATAGAGATGTTGCATTTCTATATCAAGATTATAAAAGGGTAACTAGCAATAGTAGTGGTCGATTTTATTTGGCTGCAATGATTGATGATAAATGGTTTTGGGTAGATTGGTATACTGGTAAGAAAACAACAAAGCAAGTATGGGATTCTTATGATGAAATGGAGCTTTCATATTATGATCGATCTACTTATTATTCTAATTAGTGTCTGCCCGAAAACTACCTATTTTTGTGTTTTCTTGCAAAGACTAATTAGTAAATTGTCTATTTTTGCAATATATAAATAAATAATTATGGCATTTGCAATTTGTACAGTAGGAATTATGCCCATCAGGGCAGCATCAGACGATAGGTCAGAGATGGTAAGTCAGATGCTTTTTGGTGAGGTATTGGAAGTTCTAGAGCAAAGCTCAAACTGGGCTTATATTCGTGTAAACTATGATAGATACGAAGGTTGGGTAGATCCAAAGCAATTCACTATAATTGATGATGAAGAAAAGGATAGGATTAATGCTAATCCACTTTTTTATACATCAGATTTATTGCAAGTAGTAGTTCCAGAAAATTCAAAGCAGATGATTCCATTGGCAATAGGAAGTAGCTTGCCTAATCTAATGGATAATAAGATTACACTTGCTGGCATGGAATATCAATTTGAAGGAAATGCCGTTCCTTCGGATATAGAAGCTAGCCGTAAATTAATTATTGAGAATTCCATGGTATACTTAAACGCTCCATACCTTTGGGGAGGCAAAACACCTTTTGGAGTCGATTGCTCAGGACTTACACAAACAGTTTATAAACTTAGTGGAATTAAGCTGTCAAGAGATGCCTCAATGCAAGCCAAGCAAGGAGAGATTATTAGTTTTATCACCGATGCTCTAATTGGAGATCTTGCTTTTTTTGATAATGATGATGGGAATATTACACATGTGGGTATTCTGCTGGGTGATAATAAAATACTACATGCTTCAGGAAAAGTTCGAATTGATGCAATAGACCATCAGGGGATATTTAATATAGATACCAATAAATACACCCACAAATTACGACTTATAAAAAGCTATTTATAATAAATTTTTTCTTAATTATACTGTATTTTTCTAAATAAATGATGAGAGAAAAGAGGAAAAAGTGTATTTCTTCTTCTGATAAGTATATTTTATCAATTTAAAAGTTTTACTAAGATAAATTACACTTAATAACTTCATTTATAATATCCACCATTCTTATATAAATATTTTTGTATCTCTTGCTATGCAATGATTTCTGCAAGATGATTTATTGTATATTTTTTGGTTATTAGAGTATAATACAAATGCATATTATTCTATAATAATATGCAGTGTTAGTTAGGTAACGCTATTTAGAATTCATGCTATTTTCAGTATAAATACAATAATTATTTTTTTAAGAGGAAGCTCTTGAACTATTTAATTTTATTAAGGGTTAATAAAAAAAGCATTGTAAAACAGGTTGTTATGTATTCTAAATTAGAGTATAATCAAAAAATAAATGTAAATCAATCGATTTTTTTTGTTCTCTTTGTATTGTTAATCAAAAAGAATGCTCAGTTTGTTTTTGAATAAAAAAAATAATTCTTATTTCGTATTTTTTTTGGATTTTTAATTAATGTAGAATGTAGTTTTTGCATGTGCTTGTATTTAATCTAAAAGCATAGGTTTATATAGTTTTTTAGATGAAATTTTAATTAAAATAGTATGAAAAAGATGATAATATATTTAGCAATAATATTAAGCTTTTTGCAAATAATAGCTTGCGAAAAGGAACCGGAAAATAAGCCTAATCCAAAGCCAGAAAAAGAGCAATCAGCTGAGCTAAGTGTAATTTGGGAGAACTGGATTTATGACGATAGTACAGGAGCTTTTCTGTATTCTCCTCGTTTTGCAGGTAACTATGTAGCAATATTTGCGCATCAACCATATACAACAAATAACGGAAAACTGGGTATGGTTATATATGATAGAATAACAGGAGAGCCTCATCCTGCCTGGGATTATGAGCCAAATTTTAGTGGAAACGCTACATCAGATTGGGAAATAGGTGGCGAAAATAAAGACGTTGTTGTAATACTATCAGGTAGAACTTTATATGCCTACGATATTAATACTGCACAAGAACTTTGGACTAAGTATTCGGGGGCAGATGAGGTTTTTATTCCACAAATTAGTAGTTTTGATAATGATTTGTTTGTAGGAGTTAAGCCAGCAGGAATTGAAAATGCATGGGGAAAGTTAGTAAAAATAAATATAATAACAGGAGAGCAAAAAGATATTTTGCGAATAGATTCGGCTAATGGATATAGTGTGTTGTTATACCCCCCTTCCGTAGATATAATGCCAAGTGGCGATACCTTATTAATTTTTCAGAATAGGCAGCTCAATTTTGGAATATCTGATGGTAAGATTGATATATACGCCTATAATATGACAGCCGATAGTATGCTTTGGGTAGTTGAAGACCTGACTGCATCAGGCAATTCAAGTGTAAAGGAGGGCATTATTACAGAAGACAATAAATATTTGTTTCAAGGCTCAAAGTCAATACATTGTATCAATATTGATAATGGTACAATACTATGGGAAGATGAATTACAGAATGAGAGTTTTTTTCAAACACCTAATTTATATACTGATGGTAAAGTGTTTATGAATTCGGAAAGTGGAGCAATAATATGCTATGATGTTGCAAGTGGTAATAAATTATGGCATAATACTAATATTGATGCTCATCCAATAGATAGCAGAATGGTATATTATAATGGTAAATTATATTTAACAGCAATCCCTACATATAATAGTAATATTCCAGAAAGCCATAGAAAATCTTTTAAATGTATCTCTGGCAATACTGGAGAAGTATTATGGTCATCACAAAAAATAAATGGTATGCTATTATTAGATCCAGATTTAGGTCATATTTTCATTGGAAATTCTTTTAAGTTGATTTGTGTAGATTTGAATAAAAGTCCAGTTTATGAATAGTATGAAAAAGATGATAATATATTTAGCAATATTACTAAGTTTTTTGCAGTTTGTATCCTGCGAAAAAGAGCCAATAAAAACTCTAATATAATTAACAAAAAAAATCATGAAGAAAATAAAATTGATATCAATCATTATTGCATTATTTGCAATCAGTATTTCAATAAAAGGGCAATCAGAAATTGGAGTTAAAATTGGCTCAGGTGTCCCATATTATAAATCTACATTTAATTATAATGTTTATATTAAGCCCACGAGCCTTTATAATTACGAAGTGTTTTACAGTAAGAAGGTTGATAATATTCTAAAATTAGGAGCTTCTTTCGCTTATCAGAAGCATAAATTTAATAGTTCATGGTTGATTTCAGGTAGTGGTTATGATATTTATTCAATCTATGATTATTCTTTAGGATATGTTTTTATTAAATTATATCCGCAATTAACATTTGGTGATAAAGTAATATTTGTGATTCAGTTTGGACCAACATTCTCTAAAATGATTACATCAAATGAGGTAGGTACTACAGATATCTACCAAAATTTAAATGTGCAAAATAAATCTTACGATGGAGAAATTAGGTACAGAATAGTTGAAGATGGGTTTGGTGTTTTTAGTTCCATAGGTATAGAATTTAAAATTGAAAAGGTAGTAGTCACTCCATCCATTCAATATCAGTATTCTATGAATTCTTTAAAAGCAGTACCGGCACAATTTACAGAAAGGTCAATATTGCTTAATTTGGGAATAAGCTATAATTTTGGATAAAAAATTTATTATTATTTCGGATTATTCATTAATATGAAGTAATAGTACTGCGAGTAGTGGAGTAAAGATTGATCCCCAAACAGGTTATTTATATTTTGGCACAGATTTTTTATTGTATAGATTTAAATAAAACACAGCTTAGATAGTTTTTTGTTACTTATAATATAGTTGCAGGCAAATATGTCTTACAATACTAGAAATACTGTAAATACTTGCAGTATTTCTGTTTTTATAACACCTGTTTATAATTAGTTTACGAGAATTTTTTTTAATTATTTTTTATTTCAATGTTCAAAAGGTTCATTTTAACATTTTAATAATTAAATATTAAAATCTATATCCCAACTGAATTCCGTATCTAAATCCATAGGAAAAAAACTTAACGCGTCCATTTGTGCTAAACTCTCTATTTTCAACAAATGCTGCTAACTTAGGGCTTGTGGCTAGTATTTTGTCGTATATCTCTTTGTAAATTGGATCGTTAGGGTTAACTGCTAAATCAAAATCTAATTCTGCATTTATATTATAATAAGTAAGAGAAGGCCCCATTAGTATTAAATCAATGGTGAATCTTTCTTTCAATACAAACTGATAACCTAATTGTACACCTGCACTAATCATATGAAAACTTGAGTTTACATTTGCAGTATTCTTAATTACATTTTTATCAATAATTTTCATTTCAGCATCGCTCCATAAACCATAATACCCAGTATAAGGGCCCCAATATAAGCCGTCTGGAGCTGCAAACTTATTTCTATTTTTGAAATAAAAGCGGTAATCAGCACTAAAATCAAAGCCTCCTTTATTATTTTCATCAAATATTTGAATAACCTCTCCCTCTTCATTAGTGAAAGGAGCCATTTCTAAGTATCCAATATTTACAGAAAATGATTGCCACTCATTTACCATTCTCTCGTATCCTAATACTAAGCTTTTTGGCCCAACAACTGCCATTGGTGTTATATTCCAACGGATAGTATTTTTGTAATTAGTGCTTATTGTATCTTGCGAATAAACGCTGTTTCCTATTAATAAGAATAAAATTATGCTAAATGCAAGTAGTATTTGTTTCATCCAATAAAGTTTTATAATATTTAGGCAAAGATAAAATAATTTATTTGGGTTTAATTTATAAATTTGTAATCGAAATTA
>JAOZSY010000302.1 GCA_029939445.1 Bacteroidales bacterium | reverse complement strand
GTTTTTGAAATATGGTATTCTCCCAATAATAACTATTCATCAATTATAGTATATGGCAAACCATCTTCGGTGGATAATATCCTGCCACTGCGCATACTATATTTCCACTCATTTTGGCTATATTTATTTTTCTCTATCAAAATTCTATTATCCAATACTGTATTAACAATATAATCCATAGTAGAATTAACAAAACTAGGAGCCGGGAATTGTTGCGCCTTCCATAAATCAAATTGTTGCAGGCTATCAATGGTATAAAGGTAATTCACTTTCTCTGTATTTTTCCAAATAAACATTCCCTCAATATCATCATTCATTTGATATGTCATAAAAATAGTATTGCTATTATGAATACTGTCCTTATCCCAAATATCAACTTTTATCCATAGATTTATGGATAATGAATTTCTTAAAATATTAACTGAAAATATATCGTTATTAAAATCGCTACCATCATTTTTAATAGTATGAGTAGCCTCCTTTATATGCAAATACTTTTCGCTATTTATACCCAATTGAACATCCGATAATTCTTCATAAAACTCATCGAAATGTTCCTCTACCTCCACTTGCACAACATCAATAATTATACGAGGTGTTTTATGAGTAATAAATGAACTAATGCTATCGTTTGGATAGATTATAAAATTAGTTTCTTGTAAGGAATTATGCAAACTTTTGCCCAGTGCTTCACCAAATTCGTTAGCATCAATATGTTTTATTAGGTCACTTGCATAATAAGCCGAATCAATTATTCTATTATACTCATTTTCTGAAATATCGTTGGGAATATCTACTTTGGAATTTATTAAGAATACATCAGCAGAGTTTTGAAAGAGTATAATCGTTTGGGGAATTTCTTCTTGAAATCTATATGCAATACGCTGCTCAACCATACACGATTGTAGAACTAGCAATAAGGTAAATAAAAATATTCTGAAATGTAATTTCATATTTATCAAAGTTGATGCTTCAGGTTCTCGTATGGCTCTTTAATAAAACTAAAGTTAATATCCATAAATCCTATTTCTTTCAGTATTCTTTAATTAGCAGTCAACATTAATTTTACTGATTACTGATCCACTGATTACATTTTTCAAATCATTAATAATTATCTAAGCCACAGCTGTCACCTATTATCGGAAACAAATCTAGTACTTCAAAGTTCTCCGTCTTCCTTCCCGATATCAACATTATTTTCTGGTAAAGCTTTTTCAATCATTCTTATATATAAATCTCTCCAGCCTAGCCAACGTTTTTTATCGCTTACACTCTCATTATGCCAAAGGCTAATAAAACTCCCTTGCACAGCTTTCACTTCGTCAATAATTTTGCAGAAAGCTAGGTAAGCCTCCTCCACATCCATAGATTGATAATCACGTAATGTACCTTCCATTACTGCAAAAGGATGTATTCGTAAAGAGGTAGTATATTCCATCTCTAAATCATAAAAAAGAAATGGCCTAGAAGTAGATGCTCTAAAACCAATTTCTTGGGCATAACCCATGCTATAATCGTCAGTAATATTTAAGTTTATAAGATTACGATATGTTATGGGCATATGCAATACCAAAAAGTGCTGTCTGCTTTTAGTAATCTCACTATGTACTGCAATACTAAGATTTTTTATTTCCTTTTTAAGCTTACCACTTACGCTATTAGAAGTAAATGAAGGATGAATACCCACATCGCTATTATCGGCAATATATGCTACCAGATCTCTAAATTTACGATTATAGGTTGGTGTATTTTTATCATTAGTACCATAGGCGGCAAAAAGAATAAAAAACAAGGGTTTAAGTTTATATTTTATATGAGTTTCGAAAAGAAAATCGAAAGTATCAAAAGGGTCTTTCTCCTTATCAAGAATAACACGAGTTCGCTGTTTCATTTCTTCAACATTCAAATCGCGAAGATTTTTTATATAACCACCCATTGTACGCAATGTACCTTTATGTTTCATTGCAAAAGCAGCATCAATATCAATACTTGGAGTAAAACTATATTCTGGTAAAGAGAACTCTAATTCTTCAAATTTTAATTTTATTTTACTTGCCAAATCCAGCGCCCAAATATCAATCATAGGTTTTTGAAGAAACTTGTTTTGATAAGCGATACTATTTTGAGCAGGGAATCTGCCATATTTATCTTTTATAAATGGCAGATATTCCTCGTATCGGCTAATCAGGAAAAAAGACGCCGCAAAAATATCAAAATTAAGAATAGAATCACGATTATAAGTAGGAAACATAGTTGGCAACTCTAGGTATTCGCCAAAAGCCAACTCCTGCTCTTCTATTCCACGCACAAAGAGCAGTTGCTCGGCAGCAATAAATATTTCATCGCCTAATGCCAAGAAACCATAATGTATTTTAGGACCATCATAAGAAATGAACTCTTCCTTATCAACTATATAATTCACCTCCACACCCCATTGTGTATTACAAAAGTGATTTAGAATATAGATTAATCTATTGGTTCTTTTCGGAATCAGAAAAAGGAGTTTATTTGTCATCTATTTATATTAATCGTTTATTATTCCTTCATCTGCAAAACTAACATAATTATTCCCTGCAATGATTATATGATCAAGCAATTTTATATCTAGAAAATCGCCAGCTTTATTAACTTTTGTAGTGAGGTCCTTATCGGGCTGAGAGATATCAAGGTTTCCACTCGGGTGATTATGGCATAGAATTATTGAGCTAGCATAATACTCCAAAGCATGGATAAATATTTTCTTAGGATCGGCAACAACACTAGTTATTCCACCTGAACCAATTTGTTGTTTGCCAACTATTTCATTTCTCCTATTCAGATAAAGGCACCATATTTCTTCGTAAGGAGCATGAGATAGCGATGGCATAAAGTAGTCATAAACATCCTTTGAAGCGGTTATTTTCTTTCTCTTTCGAACATCTGCGCTCTTTTGTCTATCGCCAAGTTCCATTGC
>JAOZSY010000083.1:1398-10139 GCA_029939445.1 Bacteroidales bacterium | reverse complement strand
CATTGATACTCAATGTGGTATCGGATAGAATAATTTATGATGAATTTAGAGCTTCTGTAATAGATATGGATCTGCATAAAAATTTATCTGGAATAAGTCTTGAATTAACTAGTGATTACATACGTACTACTGGTGGGGTTTATTTTGACACATTAGAGGTACATAGTAATTTAGTTATGAATAAAGCTGATTTTTATGTCTCTTGGGGTGGAGCAATAAATACTAAAAACAAAGGAGATATTGAAGGCTCATTTACTTGGCTCGATACTAATAGTTTTGAATTAGAGTTTGCAAAAGGAGAGTTTTATGTGCATGATTCATTATGGACTTTAAACTCCAATTCAAAAATTGATTATTCATATCATTTCTTAGAGTTTTCAGACTTTAGTATTACTCATGCTGATAATAGTTTGAGTATTACAGGAAAGGCTACTGATGATGCTAATGATAAAATAATATGTGATTTTAAGGATGTAGATATATCTTTCACTGATTTTTACTTAAGAAGATTTGATACTGATTTTGACGGATTTATTGATGGTAAACTTGAGTTTTCAAGCCTATGGTTGAACCCAAGTTTTACGGGTGATATTGATATTAGAAGCTTTATGGTCAATGATTTTGATCTTTATCAGATGAGACTACATTCTAAATATTCTAGATCTAGGGAGGCTTTTATTCTTGATGCTGTTATTGGTTCTGATACATTAGGATATAGATATGTAGATTTTGGAGGGTTTTACTATCCTTATAAAGCTGATAATCAATTAGACCTAGAGGTGCGTTTGGATAAGTTTCCACTACAATCTTTAAATGAGTATTTATCAAGTTTTACATCTAATATAATTGGTGAAGCAACAGGGCATTTAAGGTTAACAGGTAATGTAAAAAAGCCAATACTACTTGGTCGTCTAAAAACTAGTATCGACGATATCTTAATTGATTATACAAATGTTCATTATTCTATTAACGATTATTTTTTATTTACTCCTCAATATTTTGGTTTTGTTGATGCTGAGGCAAAAGATAGAGATGGCAATAGATTAAAACTGACTACTAAAATTAATCATAATTACTTTAGTGATTTTTATTTTGATATTGATGTAAAACCAATAAATGCTGAGGTATTAAACACAACAGCTGAAAATAATGATCTTTTTTATGGTAAGGCTTCAGGTGTTGGTTATTTTAAACTTAAAGGTACTCCCAATGATATGTCAATTGATCTTAATCTGAAACCAATTAATAAATCATATATTGCTATACCAATTTCTGAACAATCGAGTGCTGAATATAGCGACTTTCTTACTTTTGTAAATAAAGATACAATAGTGATAAGTAGAGAAATTGAAGATATCATTATTGAGGATGAAGAGGAAGAATTTGCTTTTAGTCTTGATATGACGATGGATGTTGATCCTTCAACTACTATTGAACTAGTTATGAATGAGAAAGTTGGTGATGTGATATCTGCTAATGGTAATGGTAGAATTAAAATTGAGTATAATAATGATGGTACTTATAAAATGTATGGTAAGTATATAATTAATCGTGGAAATTATTTGTTTACCATGCAGAGTATATTAAATAAGCGTTTTATAATTAACCCAGGAAGCGAGATAATATGGGATGGTGAGATGGAAACGGCAAAAATAAATATGAAGGCTATTTATAGGGTTGATGCTAAGTTATATGACATATTTCAATCAGTGGTGGATTCGGCAAACTCAGTAGTGTATAAAAAACCATCGCGAGTAAACTGTATTATTAATATTACTGGTGATTTATTTGACCCAACTATATCTTTTGATATTAATATTCCTGATGAGAGCATTGCAGATCAAGAGTTGTTGAATCGATTACTATCCGTTGAATCTACAGGTAACTCTGAGGAAATGAATAAGAATTTTGTAAGTTTATTGATTTTGGGGAGTTTTCAGCCACCTAGTGGTTATGAGTCTGGCGCCAATCCTAATATGCTACAACATAATGCCACTGAGATACTTGCCGAGCAGGTGGGTAATATAATGAATCAAGTGTCTGATGATGTGGAAATTGGCTTGGAATGGAACCCTGGCGATGAAGTTACGACCCAGGAAATAGCAGTTGCACTATCGTATACTATGCTTGATGATAGGCTTTTACTTGATGGTAAGTTTGGACAAGGTGGTGGCTCTACTGATGAAAGTTCGGTTAGGATAGTAGCAGATATGGAAATTGCATATAAGCTGACTCCTGATGGTAGAATTAGAGCTAAGGTATTTAATAGAACAAACTATTATGATCCACTTTCAAGAAAAGCGCCATATACTCAGGGTGTTGGTATCTCTTTCAGAAAAGACTTTAATAACTTGGAACAGCTCCTTACTAAAAAAGATAAAGTGAAAAAGAAGAGCGAGTCTAAAAAAGAAGCTGACAAAAAGCCAAATGTAGAAGAAGTGGAGTTTGAAAAATCAAAAACCAATGAAAACCATACATCTAAAGAAGAGGGGAAGAAACTAAAGAATGAGAACTCAGAGAAAGAAACTGAGAATACTATACCGAAGGCAGACTTTGTCCACTAAGTCTACGGTATAAGTTTAAAGCATAGCTATCGGTCATTCTTGCAATAAAATCAATAATACGCATTAGCTTACAATAATTTGAATCTGTATCTTTAGAATGAAACTGAGTAGGCATTATTGTCAATAGTTTTCTCGATAGCATATGATTTGGCTGTAAATATATCTGCATAAATTTCTCTAGAAGTCCATAAATAACCTCGTATCCAGCAAGTTCTATCTCAATAACTGGCTTGCGTTGGTAAAGAAAAATATTTGATTTTTTGATTGGTCCTTCCAGCAAATCCACCGATTTTATTAAATCAGTAAGCTCACTATCAAATTCTGCCGACATGATTTTATCATAGTTTTCTTCAAAGACTACCTTTGTTTCAGATATTAAAACACTAATAGCAATTGCTCTTAGATAACCAACTTTTTCGCCATTATCAATAATAGCATTATACTTTATTAATGTAGTTTCGGCATTTTTAGAACGCATTAATAATGGAATCAATAGGCCTTCAATCTCTTTAAAACTAAGGTAACCAAGATTATAACCGTCTTCCAGATCTATAATTCTATAACATATATTATCAGCAGCCTCCACAAGGAATGCTAAAGGGTGTCGGGCAAATACATTTTTGTCTTCCGAAAGGGATAGTAAGCTTGTTTCTTTGGCTGTTTGCTTAAATAAATCTAGCTCACTATTAAAGAAAGAGAATTTCTTTGCAGAAGTTCTTTTTATATTTTTATCGTTTAGTTTGCTATTATCAACTAAGGATGGGCGAGGGTATTTGGCAAAGGTTGCCAATGTGGCAAAGGTTAGCCTCATGCCACTATTTTTCTCTGCTGGGTGATGGTTTACCAATAATCTAAATCCGGCAGCATTTCCCTCGTATTTAGTAAAATCTTTCCATTGATTATCAGTAAGATTAAAGTCTTCTTTTATAAAACTATTCTTAGTGAAAAAATCGCCAATGGCGTCTTCGCCATTATGTCCAAAAGGAGGATTCCCAAGATCGTGGGCTAGGGCAGCAGCAGCAACAATATCCCCAAATATATTCATGGTAAAATCCTTCTTAAGCTCAGGTTCTTTTTCCAAAATAAAATCTCCGGCGAGGTTTCCTAAAGATCGACCAACCATTGCTACTTCTAAACTGTGGGTTAGTCTATTATGAACAAAATCACTCTCAGGAACTGGAAATACCTGCGTTTTATCTTGCATACGCCTAAAAGCTGAAGAGAATATAATTCTATCAAAATCGCGCTGAAATGCAGATCTATATGATACAGAATCGTAATCTGTTCTTGAATCTCCTAGGCGTTGACTATTTAATAATGAAGTCCAGTTCATAGTGTTTGTTTTGTGTTATTATATAGCAAAAGTATATAATTAATTTGGTTTTGTAAGTAGTTTATTACTAATAAAGTTTATTACTAAATTTATTTTTTATAGTATTCCCACAATCTTAAACTATTTCGCTGAAATGATATAAGTATAACTATAATAAATCAGGAAAATCACTAAATATACCATCAACTCCCATAGATTTTAATCTAAGAATATCGTCAGTACTATTTACAGTATAAACCAATACTAACAGCCCTCTTTTATGTGCATCATCAATGAACTCCTGAGAAATAAACTCTATACTAAGATTGATGGAATATGCTCCCATTTTCTCAGCTATTAAAGCGTAATCAGTTGGGATACAAGATAATAATACGCCTATTTTCATTTCTGAATCTAGTTTTTTATATGCCTTTAATTCAATATGATTAAATGATGATATTAAAAAATTACCCTTATCCCAATTCCTATTTCTTATGTAAAAATCTACAATGTCATAGGTAGCTTTAGATGTTCCCATCCCTTTAAGTTCTATATTTATCAATAATCTATTATCTATAAAGTCCAAAGTTTCTTCTAAGGTTGGAATGATACTGCCATTGCCTACATCAAGACTACTTAGGTAGTCAAAATCCAGTTCGCATACCATACCACTACCATTGCTTAGTCGGTCAACTCTATTGTCGTGGAATACTATAAGTTCACCTGTTTTGCATAACTGAACATCAATTTCAATGGCATCTACTCCAATCTCAATGGCTCTTTTAAACGATTCTATTGTGTTTTCTGCAATATATCCCTTAGCTCCTCTATGTCCAATTTTTATAAAATCTTTATTCATTGGATTTTATTTTTTTTACTTTAATTTGAATGTTTCTTTAGGAGTATCAATATTTAGATATCTCTGACTTAACTCTAAATACAGCTCGTCAGAATAACTAGTGTTTAGTTTAATAGCCTGTAAACCAAAGTCTACCTTATTAAAAAAAAGTTCAATTTTTTGAAAAAATAAAGAGCTTTTATTATCCTTAGGTACTAGCTGAACCAATATTTCTGAATTATTAGAATAGTAGTTAATTAAATAGTCATCAGAGTTTTGGATATAATTACGAATGTCATTTCTAAGGATATTATTTATTTCATTAAAACTTGGATTAGCTTCAATAAAAAAATCATTTATTTCAAAGTCCTCCTTTATCAAACTCTTTTTCTTGTTTAATAGAATTTCATATTGCTTTGGCGATTTGTATTCCCACTTAATTTGATATGGTTTTTTAAAGTATAATATACCACTACTCTTTACTTCAATGGTATTTGAATTATTCTTTTCGGTATAAATGAAACTACACTTTAAACTCTTAGTAGCATTAGCTTTCTCAATTATTTTACTAATAATACTATCTGGTTTATTTAGCTTTTCGTAATTGATAATTAATTCTTGAGCATTTGAATTATATGTAAATAATAAAAAAATAACTATTAGTCTATTCATGATTTCTGATTCTATATTTTGTTTTGCTAAGGTATGAAATATAATTCATGTTTTATGTTGTTATTACTGAAACATAAACAGTATCTAAATAATTATTATATTATATTTGTAATGAATTTTTAAAACCAAATTGTGAATAGATTTTTAATACTCATATTTATATTAATTGCCAACTTAAGTATTGCACAGCAGAAACGGTCATATACAACTACCCGTATTTCGCAAGAGCCAAATATTGATGGTGTTATTGAAGAATCAGCTTGGGGAAGCGATAATTGGGAAGGTGATTTTACACAGCGTGAGCCACATGATGGTGCAGCTCCAAGTCAGCCAACATTTTTTAAAGTATTATACTCCAACGACTTTATTTATGTAGCAATAAAAGCTATTGATAATAGTGCCGATAGTATAGATAGTAGGCTAGTGCGTAGTGATAATATTGATGGTGATGTTGTTGCTGTTCATTTCGATAGTTATTATGATAAACGTACTTCATTTAGTTTTTTCCTTAGTGCTGCTGGAGTTAAAACCGATATTCTTTTTAGTAATAATGGTAATAATGAAGATGAGAATTGGAATCCAATATGGTATGCAAAAACTAGCATAGATTCCAATGGATGGTATGCAGAAATGAAAATCCCACTTAGTCAGTTACGTTTTTCTAAAACAGAAAACAAAGTTTGGGGTTTTGAGGTATTGCGCCATTTATATCGTCTTGATGAAACCTCGCTATGGCAACCTATATCTCGAAAGGAATCGGGATGGGTTTATAATTTTGGTGAACTTAGAGGAATTGCAGATTTAAAGCCCAAAAGAATTATAGAAATTGCACCCTATGCTACCGCAGGTGTTGAGACGTATAAGGCAGAAGAAGGCCCCTATAACGATGGTGTTGATTTTTTATATGGATTAGGTGTTGATGGTAAAATAGGTATTACCAACGATTTTGTATTAGATTTTACTATAAATCCTGATTTTGGACAAGTAGAAGCAGACCCTTCAGAAGTAAACCTCAGTGCTTTTGAGACATATCAACGTGAGCAACGACCTTTCTTTATTGAGGGGAAAAATATCACTGATTTTAATATTAGTGGTGGAGAAGGTGGCGAAAGTGCTCGTGATAATCTTTTTTACTCACGGCGTATTGGACGCTCGCCACAGTATTATCCATCGGCTGATTATGTGGATTTCCCCCGAAATACTAAAATAATTGCTGCTTTGAAACTTAGTGGTAAAACAAAAAATGGGCTATCTGTTGGTATAATAGAAAGTGTTACCAGAGAAGAAGTTGCAGCAACAACAACTAATGATAAGGAAGAGTTTATGGCAGTAGAACCTCTAACGAATTATTTTGTGGCTCGTGTTCAGAAAGATATAAACCAAGGAAATACTGTTGTAGGTGGTGTAATTACCTCTGTAAATAGAAATATTGAAGATGAAACCTTGAATTTCTTGCCAAAAAGTGCTATCTCTGCTGGTTTGGATTTTGAGCAATATTGGAAAAATAGAACATATTTTTTAAGAGTATCAACAGTAGGTAGTTTTATTTCTGGCGATACCTCTGCAATGTTGGATAGACAGTACGCTTCACAAAGATATTACCAGCGTCCTGATGCTAATTATGTTAGTATTGATTCTACATCTACTAATATGTCTGGTTATGGTGGTGATATAGCAATAGGTAAACAAACAGAGAGTGGTTGGAGTTATAACCTACGTTTTTCAACTCGATCGCCAGGTTTATCAATTAATGATATTGGATTTATTAAACAAGCAGATAGAATGATGAGCGTTGGTACTATAGGATATAACTTTACAGAGCCAACACGCTTATATAGAAATATTTCTACAGGGATATCTGTATGGAATGGTTGGGATTACGGAGGGAAGACGATATTTTCAGGTTTTTTTCTTTGGCATCGTACAAGGTTTAGCAATTATTATTCTTTATCGCTAAATTCTATGACAGAAGTTAATCGCCACGATAATTATCACCTACGTGGTGGTCCAGCATTTTATTTGCCAGGCACAAGCTCTTTTCGTGCTAATTTGGAATCAAATACTACAAAGAGATTCTATTTGGATGTTGGAACTAGTCAGAATTGGGGCTATAATAATAGCAGTCGTAGAATAGGAGTAGACCTAGGCTTTACATATCGCCCTACCGATGCTTTAGAGTTGGCTTTTCATCCAAATTTCTCGTATTCGAGAAATGAGTTGCAATATGTAGATCAATTTTATGCAAATGGAAATACAGATTATGTACTAGCTAATATTGAGCAAAAGACACTATTTCTAAGATTTATGGTTGATTATAGTATCAGCCCTAGCCTTACAATACAGTATTATGGTGCTCCGTTTATTAGCTCGGGTAACTATTCAGATTTTAAAAGTGTAGATAATCCCAATGCGGCAAATTATAACGATAGATTCCATTCTTTTACTGATAAAGAGATCTTTTATGATGAATCTACAGAAGTATATACTGTTGATGCCAATGGTGATGGTACTGTGGATTATGGTTTTGGTAATCCAAATTTTAATTTTAAAGAATTTCAGTCGAACTTAGTTCTACGATGGGAGTTTACTCCAGGTTCAATGCTTTTCTTTGTTTGGTCGCAAAACAGAATGCATGGTGATGGATTTGGGACTTTTACTTTTAGCGACAATATGGAAAGGCTTTTCACAACATATCCACACGATATAATAATGGTAAAACTGTCGTATAGATTCTTTTAAAGAGCTTAATACTAATACAATAAGCTATTGGGTATTACTCCTCTTCTTCATGCCATTTTAAACGGCTACATTTATTCTTACTTTTCATAAAAACAGGAATAATAATCTCCGGAACTGGGTCATAACCTTCCGTTCCCCATGGGTGGCAACGTGAAATCCTATTGGCAGAAATAGCTCCACCTTTTATTAAGCCATGCTTTTTTAGCGCATCTAAGCTATATGCTGAGCATGTTGGTATATGACGACAAGAAGCAGGCGTTAATGGCGATATTACATAGCGGTAAAAGTGAATAGGTAAACTAGCCACTTCTATTATTATCTTCTTACCAATTGATTTTTCCATTTCTTTGCTTTAAGGGCGAAAGGTGAAGAGTGAAAGGTGATTCTTAATTCCTAATTTTTCATTCTTCATTCTTCATTCATTAAACATTAACCAGCCTTCGGTACAATTAATTTTGCTTCATCTTTCATGAATAATTAGAGTTTCTATATTTGCAAAATTAATCACTCAGTCTGACGTTTTTCAATTAATAATTAACCATTAATAATTAAACATTAACAATTAACCAGCCTTCGGTACAATTAATTTTGCTTCATCTTTCATGAATAATTAGAG
>JAOZSY010000083.1:0-1298 GCA_029939445.1 Bacteroidales bacterium | reverse complement strand
TTTCTATATTTGCAAAATTAATCACTCAGTCTGACGTTTTTCAATTAACCATTAACCATTAACCATTAACAATTACTTAATCCCTCTTTGTTTTTTAATGCTATTATAAGCCTCGGCAACACTTTTAAACTTCTCTTCTGCAGCGTGTTTGTGTTCTTCTCCAAGGTGACTAACTTTGTCGGGATGATATTTTACAGCCATTTTGCGGTATGCTTTCTTTACATCATTATCAGAAGCGTCGGAAGATATTTCAAGAATTTTATAAGCACTATCGCTACTTTTAATAAACATTGCTCTAATGGATTCGTAATCGTACTTACTAATACGAAGATAACTAGCAAGATATTTCATTAGCTCATCTTCTTTAGGGTCTATTATTCCATCGGCCATTGCAATTCCCCATAAATAGTGATAAAGTTGTAAGCGAGAGGAATGATCCATAAAAGATACAATCTGACTTGCTACCTCACGTACAGGAATCTCTTGTTTTAGAATTTCACGTAAATCCAGTATATAATTCGATGCTAGTTCGGCTCCAAACTGTTGTTGAAGAAAGTCTTTGACGTAGTCGAGTTCAGCTTTTACTACTTTGCCATCGGCTTTCATTACCGCAGCAGAAAGTACTAATAAACTGGCGGCAAAATCATTATGATTTGATTGTCTTTGTCTATTCTCGTAAGAGCTAAAGTCTTGTGCCTCAATGTTTGTTGATTTCTCAAACATGCTCCCAAAAGCATAACCCAATATTGCACCAATAGGTCCACCAACAGCCCAACCTAATCCTCCACCAATCCACTTTGCATATTTTGCCATATAAGTATTCTTTATTTTTTGATTTTTGCAAATTTAATAAAACAATAGCATTATAAAACATTATGCTATTTTATTAATAATTATTGTGAGCTTGAGTGAGATAGTATTTAAGCTTAAAATAGACTCAGAGTTTACTTTTTTATATTAATAATAGAACGGCGAGGAATTGTTGTTCATTCTTCGTACAATGGGCATTTCTGCCCGTTGTTTCTTCAAATTTACAACGAATATCCTTGTCTGGTGCTTCTTCAATTTTATAATGGTTCTAGATAGTGCATTATATTAGATTATTTATCTAATCTAGTACTCGAATAACTAAGTGTTACAATGAGATTTTGTCTCGAACTGTGTAAAAGTAATAGGGCAATTTTATAAATATAAATTAGGTTTTGACAAAATGACTATAATAAAGAGCACTAATTTGCTATATTTGCAGTCTATTATCTGATAATTATCGCTAACTAAAAATATAATCACAATGAAAA
>JAOZSY010000301.1 GCA_029939445.1 Bacteroidales bacterium | reverse complement strand
TTATACAAAAATACTAATAAAATGAATATAAAACTACCTATACTAAAACATAATTGGGGCTAAAGCTACTTATCAGCATGGCAAACAGAAAAATGCTTCATCTAAGACATAAGTATAAATACACTATATTTAAACTTACAATAATTAGATTTAGATAATCGTACTATTACTTTTTTATCTATTATTGCATTATTAATTCTAGATAAACACTACAATACTTGAAATCAACCACAAGATTTTCATTAACCATTGCTTATATAATAATAAGTTCGCTATTATTTGCACAAACCAATACTAGTGATCTTAGCATTAAATATAAAAACTATCGTAGTAATTTGGTGAATAATTACATATTGAAGATTGGTACTAACAATGGTAACAGCCTTCCTGCATCCGAAAGACAAATAAGCAATCATAAAATAAAGTGGGCAGATGCAACCATATCATTGGGGCACTATTTAGGAGTATTGGCTACTGAATACCATTTGCTATCGCAAAAGGGAGAAAATACTAATAATACAACAGAAGAGCTTTACTATGCTATTAGTGCACTATACAGACTTGATTATAAGGCAGAAACATTCTATAATAAAGGTGATAGTTTAGCTCAGCTAAATGGTTTTTTTGTAAGAGATGATATAAATAATATAACTATTGCAGAATACGAAAAGCTCAATTTAAGCACACAAATACAAAAGGTTAATAATTTCAATAGCGACCTTACAGATATAGATCCCGATGTAGGCTATAGCTTAAATAATGAAATGTCGAAAGATCAGGTTATTTTCCTACTAATGGGGCTCAAACTTATTGACAAATATATTCCAGAGGACTTAGTGTATAAGTCTGAATCAGAGACTGCAATAATTAATTATAGCTCAGGTATTACTAGTTTAAATCTAGCAGCAAAGCATATTACCATATTGATACTTGAATATTTAAGTTCAAATAAAAGTATAATAGGATGGCCAATAATAAATCCTGTTACAAATAAAAGAGTAAAAAGGGGTTATAATGCTTTCCATTTTCAGGCAAAAGCTTATAATAATATTTATGAAGAATATACTAATGGAAGCACTATTTATGGACGATGCAATAGACTGTTTGCATCAATAGAAAACGGATTGCTAGGGGCAGTAATAAGCCCGGTGATAAAACAAAACCAAGGACATATGTTATTAACTTTGGCTGCAATTTCGAATCAGTTTAACGACAAAACACAGAATAAGCTTTTCAAATATAGTTTTAAAGATTATAAAAATGGAGGCAACTACGAATGGGAGCCTTTATTACATGCGGCATTATACTCACAAGAAACAGATTCGCTTGATAGTAAAGCCAATTGGTATAAAGACTTTCTAAACCAAGCCCCCGCAAATGGCCCTTATAATTATAAAGATGCCAATTTGGAGCATCAAAACTGGTCGGTTAGTAGAAGAACCACACAACCCGAATCGCGAGGCAACAGATATAATAGTGATGCTGCTAATTTCAATGGATTAGACTATATGTTAATTTATAATCTTTACCTTATTTATTATGATAAAAAAAAGGTGCAGTAAATACTACACCCTTTAAACACAATTTAAACTAATTAACAAAATATCTTTTTACCAAACACCACTTATAGAAAGATTTTTGGGGTATTTTATTTGATAATCATATTTAATTACTTTTTTGTTACGAGCTGGCAACTCCAATTTCCAACCCAAATAACCAGTTTTTTCGTTATAATCTGCTTCAGATTTTTCATTCAAATTAATAAATACATCCTCTTGATACGATAATGGTATCTGGTCTTGAAGAAATAAATTTATTTCCTGAGCTTTATTATTTCTCACAACAATATTCCATGCTACATTCATCTTTTTATTTTTACCCATTATAGATTTAGAGGAGCTATCTTTTACTTTAGTTCGTTTAACGATAATGTTTTTATCAACTCCAAGCGAAATATCTAGGGTATCCGAAACAGCCATAGGATTGATATATGACTTACTTACATAAGTGCCATCAAAAAAGATATTCACATTTCCTGCCAATAAATTCAGTTCTTCCCAGCCTGCAATTCGAGCCTGCAGAAATACATCTTCCGACATACGCGGCGCACAATAATATCTGTATTCGGCAGGTAATAACCATTTCTGAATTTTTACGCTAACTTTCTTATTAGTAGAAGGAATGCTATAAGGCAAACTGATTTCAAACTTGGTATTAGTTTGTCCTGTTTTCACTGTTGTAAAGTTTGCTGAGTTTAATACATTTGAATTTAGAGCCTTACTTTTAGACCTTACTGCTACACTTTCAGTATCATACGCTTCGTCTTCACTAATTGATACACCCATTATGTAAGCATTTGGATTTCTAATACTTAAGTACCAAGGCCTAATTACTGGCATTATACCATTTTGACGTGGATTTCCTGTTGAAACTGTAAGCTTAATATTATTCCAATCAACACCCGTATTTTGATATATGTTTGCTCTATAATGAAGTTCTATATCGCTTTTAACATCTATAGCTCTGATATCGTATAAAGGAATCCAACCTGCATTTGACACTAAATAATTAAAATTAATAATAACTTTTGAAGCTGATTTTGATTCTAATTCAACAAGAATTTCACCAACACCTTTTGGAGCTCTATTTCTTTGAATTATATTTAATGACTGTTGGATTTTCGTCATTTCGGATTGCAGTTTTACTTTCTGCTTCTTCAGATTGCCTTCTTCATAATAAATCTCTCTAAAACGTGCTCTATAAAAATCTGCTGCCATTTTTATTTCTGCAACTTTAAGATTTGCACCATTTGCTTTCAAGGATTGATTTGCCTTTAGAAGATTTATTTCCTCTTGAAAAGCTCTAATTATTTGATCTTTTTGAGATATTTTATCCTTTAGTATGGCAATACTATCAATTAAAACAGTAATTCGTATATTTCTATCAATTTGTTTTAGGTAGTTAATTTGATGAGTAACCGACATTA
>JAOZSY010000300.1 GCA_029939445.1 Bacteroidales bacterium | reverse complement strand
ATCATCACCACTCCCATGGCAATGCTTATACTCATTATTCGCTGTGAGTTCATATACTACAAAGATATAAGGATTTACTTCCCACTTAATATATTATTCTTTTATACTTCTTAAAAAATACTAATTTTATACTAAAATGCTTAATTACCTAACCAAAATTCGAGTTTCTAACATATCCATAATGGCATATTTGAGGCCTTCTCTTCCAAGTCCAGAGTCTTTAACTCCACCATAAGGCATATGATCGACCCTAAAAATTGGCGAATCGTTAATAATAACGCCCCCTACTTCAAGGTTATTAAAAGCATAATCCATTTCTCCAATATCGTTAGTAAATATTCCTGCTTGAAGTCCAAACTCACTATTATTGACCTCAGCAATAGCTTCTTCAAAATCGCCAAAAGGCTCCAAAGTTACCACAGGACCAAAAACTTCCAACGAACAAACTTTCATCTTTGGTTTAGTATCTACCAATATTGTTGGATGATAATATGTGCCTTCGCGCTTACCACCACAAATCACTTTTGCACCATCATTAATGGCTTCATTTACCCAATCCTCAACTCTTATAGCGTTACCTTCATCTATCATTGATGAAAATAAAGTGTCATCATCCATAGGGTCTCCTAGAGTTAGTTTATTAACTTCTCGCACAAATTCTTCAGAGAATTTCTTAAAAATTTCTTTGGCAACATATATTCTTTGTGCATGAATACATACTTGTCCCGAATAAGCAAAACCACCAACAACTGCCTTTGCAACCGCCTGTTTGATATCTGCAGTTTTAGTAATAACCATCCCTGCATTTCCTCCTAGCTCAAGAACAACTTTCTTGCGCCCAGCATCGGCTTTCATCATCCAACCCACATGTGGGGAACCAGTGAATGTCAATAACTTAAATCTATCATCAACCACTAATTGGTTTCCAGTTTTTCTGTCCATAGGCAGAATAGATACCGCTCCCTTTGGTAAATCTGTTTGCGAAATAATTTCTGCCAAAGCCAAGGTTGATAAAGGAGTATTGGTAGAAGGCTTAAGAATTATTGGACAACCCGCAGCAATTGCTGGAGCCAACTTATGCACTGCCAAATTCATTGGAAAATTAAAAGGAGCAATGCCCGCAACCAAACCCACTGGGAAATACCTAATAACACCATGCTTTCCTTCTCCTGCAGGAGTCCAGTCGAGGCTCATTACCTCGCCAGGCAATCTTTTACTCTCCTCAGCAGCAACAAGAAATGTTTGAACTGATCGCATAATTTCCCCCTTTGCATACCTCATGGGCTTACCTGATTCCAATGCCAATATTTTAGCAAAATAATCAAGTCTTTCTTTCAAAGTATTGGATATATACATTAAAGCTTCATACTTTTTATATGAAGGCAAGTTTTGCATTTCCTTTTGTACTTCTTGCGCCTTAATAATTGCTTTTTCTAAATCATCAGATGATGCATAATAAGTTTCTGCAAAACTCTCGTTAGTAAATGGATTTACAACCTCCAAAGGATTTGGAGTTTCGATAAACTCACCTCCACAGTATATTTTATATTTTTTCATACAATATTTAAGATTAATTTCGTCAGTTCTGGTTTCAAATTACTACTATTTCCCTTGCATTATATTAGTTTGAACTCGAATAGACTCTTTATGCACAAGCATTAATAGCTTATTAATAAACTCAGCATCTATTCCCAAGTTTTCTCCATATTTTATTCGCTCCTTTATCATACTTCGTAATCGTTCCAACTGGAGAACGGTAATATTATTCTCTTTTTTATAATCCCCAATAAGTTTAGTTTTTTCCATTCTTCTGCTTAATATATTAAACAACTCATGGTCCATATCATCAATATCGTTTCGTAGAGAACTTAACTTCAATTCAAAATCCTTTGTGCCAAATTCATTTCTAATTACAATTTCATCAAGCATTTTGGCAAGATTAGCAGGCGTAATTTGCTGGCTTGCATCGGTAAGAGCAACATCGGGATTAATATGTGATTCAATCATTAAGCCATCAAAACTAAGGTCCAAAGCTTTTTGAGAAACTCCCTGTAATAATTCTCGATTACCACTTATATGCGATGGGTCGCAAATAACAGGCAAATCTGGAAGAATTCGCTTTAGTTCAATGGGAATTTCCCACATAGGTAAGTTACGATAAGGCTTATTATCATATGCATGAAAACCTCGATGAATTCCTGCGAGCTTTGTAATACCGGCGTTATTCATTCTTTCGAAAGCTCCAATCCATAATTTCAAATCAGGGTTTAGAGGGTTTTTAATCATCACAGGAATATCAACCCCTTTTAAAGAATCTGCCAATATTTGCACCGAAAATGGATTAACGGTGGTTCGAGCTCCTATCCAGAGAATATCAACACCCCATTTTAGAGCTGCCTCAATATGCTCAGTAGTAGCAACTTCAGTACAGGTTTTTAGACCCGTTTCTTCCTTAACCTCCTTTAGCCACTCAAGGCCTATTTCGCCTACACCTTCAAAAATATCAGGCCTAGTACGAGGTTTCCAAATTCCTGCCCTAATAACGCTAACTGCTTTATTCTTCGATAATTCAATCCCCGTTTCAAGCATTTGTTCCCTACTTTCGGCACTGCAAGGCCCGCTTATTATTATTGGCTTATTATTATCCGGCAGCCAACTATTGAAATTGGATATTTCTATTTTTGTTCCCATTAAAAAATATTTTAAGCAAAATTATAAAAAATGCTGCACAAAATTGCTAGATTTCAAATAAACCTCAAAACAACTACTTTTTTTTAATAGCTTTGCAGATAGTGGTTAGCATTTACTATCGAAATTAACGATATAATTATTTAGCACAGCTATTTATTCAATATAATCAGCTGTTAATCTAATATTCAGCTAATTAGTGTCTGCAAGAAAACTACCTGTTCTTGTGTCTTTGATAAGAAAACATCAAAGACAAGGCTTTTGAAGTTTTTGAAACTAAGGAGTGCTGACGTAAGCTGTC
>JAOZSY010000082.1:5643-10268 GCA_029939445.1 Bacteroidales bacterium | reverse complement strand
ATAATATTATTCTTAACACCGCAATCAATTAGCATTATTTTGTGTTTTCCATTGCCATACACTTGTTTCTCGCTAATGCTTACATCAGCAACAAGATTTCTAATATTTGGATCAATAAAAACTACATCTTTTTCATCAACAACTATTTTTCCAAGCATAGCGCCTTTCTCTCTAAGGTGCTTTGTTAGTGCGCGAGTATCTATTCCCGAGATTCCAGGAACGTTGTTTTCTTGCATCCATTCATCAAGACTCTTCTCTGCATTCCAGTGACTGTACTCATCGCTATAATATGATATTATTAATCCTGATACTTGTATTTTATCCGACTCATAATTTCTCAGCAGTCCATCTTCTTCTCCTTTTTTTGGAACGCCATAGTTCCCAATTATAGGATAAGTGGTAACTAATATTTGACCTTTATATGAAGGGTCGGTTAAGCTTTCAGGATAGCCAGTCATAGCAGTATTAAAAACTACTTCGCCTGCAATACTGTCTTGATAGCCAAAAGTTTGGCCTTCGAAACGTCTGCCGTCTTCTAATACTAATGTTGCTTTTTTGCTCATAGGGTATAATTATAGAATGTTTTTGCATATGATTCTATATCAATAATATATAAATTATTAATATGGAGTGTTAAAAGTTGGAAAAGACTTGAAATCAGTAGTGTAATCTGAGAGATGTAAAAGAAAAATGAGGAATTTTTTATGTTGATCATTTTGTCTGACTATGGTTACTAATCAGAACGCAAAATTAAGTAAAATATCAATTGATAGGGTGTTATTTTAAAGAAGCATTTAATATATTTTCCTTTTCAAATTTTTTATTAAGATTGCCTTTAAAAACACTACATTTGATAATTAATATAAAACAAAAATAATGGTTGAATATCAGAAGTTTACCCTTGATAATGGTCTAAAAGTAATTGTTCATCAAGACAAAACCACTGCTGTTGTAGCAATGAATATCATATACAATGTTGGAGCTAAGGATGAGAATCCTGAGTTGACTGGTTTTGCACATTTTTTTGAGCATTTAATGTTTGGAGGTTCTGTAAATATTGAAAAATATGATGAGCCATTACAGAAGGTAGGAGGAGATAATAATGCTTTTACTAATAATGATATTACTAACTATTATATTACATTACCTAAGGAGAATATTGAAACAAGCTTTTGGCTCGAAAGTGATAGAATGCTTAATCTAGCTTTTTCTGAAAAGAGTTTGGAGGTGCAGCGTTCTGTTGTAATTGAAGAGTATAAACAGCGATATTTGAATCAACCTTATGGCGATTTGTGGTTGGAGCTACGACCATTGGCATATAAAGTACATCCATAT
Source organism: Bacteroidales bacterium (assembly GCA_029939445.1). GTDB lineage: Bacteria > Bacteroidota > Bacteroidia > Bacteroidales > UBA1556 > UBA6267. The sequence goes on along the minus strand of JAOZSY010000082.1, from coordinate 8,933 downwards.
CAATGGGCTACAATTGGCAAAAACATTAAGCATATTGAAGATGCAAAGATGGAGGATGTTAAAGCTTTTTATAAAAAGTATTATAACCCTAATAATGCAATTATGGTTGTTGCTGGCGATGTGGATTTTGATGAGATAAAAAAATTGAGTGAGAAATGGTTTGGCCCTATTGCTGCTGGTGATGAAATTGTTAGAGATATACCAATGGAGCCCAAGCAAACAGAGGCTAGGTTTAAAGAACTAAGAAGAGATGTGCCGGTAAATGCGTTATTTAAGGTTTATCACACATGCTCGCGCCTTGACAATGATTATCCTGCTACTGATTTAATATCTGATTTATTGGGGAATGGTAAATCTGCCATTTTACATCAAAAGTTAGTAAAAGATCAGAAGTTGTTTAATTCAATAAGTTGTTTTATTAGTGGAGATATTCATCCTGGAACTATTTATGTTGCTGGTTACCTTACAGAAGATGTGGACCCTAAAGTTGCTGATAAAGCAATAGTAGATATTCTTGACGAGTTTAAAAATACAGAGGTTAGTGACGAGATGCTTAATAAAGTGAAGAATAAATATACTACAGCAAATGAATACAGTAATATAAATATTTTGGATAGAGCTATGAATCTTGCTTATTATGAGTTGCTTGGCGATGTGGAAAAAATAAATACAGAATTGGATAATTACTTAAAAGTCTCAGCTTCAGATATTAAGCGAGTGGCACAGGGCCTATTAATAGAGAGTGAATCTAGTACATTGTATTATTTAACAAAGGAGTAATATAGATTATTGATATTCATTTTTTTTGTGCTATCTATAAAAAGAAAATCTATTGAAAAAGGGGAGTATAAATAAGTAATGGATATTTTTCTTATATTTGCGACATATAAAATTATAAAATAAATGATTGCTGATTTAAAATTAAATTTGTTATTACAAAATTATCTCAATATTAAGAGAAGAGATGAGTTTAACATATAGTGTATTAAAATCACAACTAACATTTCAATAAAATAAATCTTATAAGAAATTACTTGCCTGATGTATAATCGGGTTTATAAATATTATTACTATGAAATTACCTTTCGCAGAAAGTTTTAGAATTAAAATGGTTGAGCCCATTAAAAAAAGCACAAAAGAAGATCGTTTAAAATGGATTAAAGAAGCAAAGTATAATCTATTTAACTTAAAGAGTGAGCAAGTATTTGTTGATATGCTTACCGATTCAGGTACAGGAGCAATGAGTGACCGACAGTGGTCAGAGATGATGCTTGGTGATGAAAGTTATGCTGGTGCTAGCTCATATTATAAAATGAAGGCAGCTATAAAAAATATTTTGGGATTTGATTTTTTCTTACCAACTCACCAAGGTCGTGCAGCTGAAAATGTACTATTTTCGGTACTTGTAAAAGAAGGAAATATTGTTCCAGGTAATTCGCATTTTGATACAACAAAAGGACATATTGAGTTTCGTAAAGCTACAGCAGTAGATTGTACGATTGATGAAGCCTTTGATACTACAGTACAGCATCCTTTCAAAGGAAATGTTGATATAAATAAATTAGAGAATGTTTTAAAAGCTGATGCTGATAAAGTACCTTTTATTATTGTTACAGTAACTAATAATACTGCTGGAGGACAACCTGTTTCTCTACAAAACTTACGTGATGTAAGAGCTGTTGCTGATAAATATAATAAGATGGTGATTTATGATAGCGCGAGATTTGCCGAAAACGCATACTTTATTAAAGAGCGTGAGGCTGAGTTTGCTAATCTAAGTATTAAAGAGATTGTTGAGCTAATGTTTGTAAATGCAGATGCTATGACAATGAGCGCAAAGAAAGATGCTATAATAAATATGGGTGGTTTTATTGCTATGCGCGAAGAAAAACTATTTCAGGAAGCTAGTGTTTTTAATATTATTTTCGAAGGATATATCACCTACGGTGGAATGTCGGGAAGAGATATGAATGCTTTGGCGCAGGGGCTTGACGAAGGTACACAGTACGACACTCTTGATACTCGGATTAAGCAAGTTGCTCTTTTGGGGCAAAAGCTTATTGACTATGGTGTGCCAGTGCAAGAGCCTTTTGGTGGTCATGCTATCTTTATTGATGCTAAACGCTTTTTAGAAGGTATGCCTAAAGAAGAATTCTTAGCACAAACTTTAGCAATAGAGATTTATATTGAAGGTGGAGTTCGTGGAGTTGAGATTGGTGCTATACTTGCTGATCGTGATCCTGAGACTCGCGAGAATAGATTTCCTAAATTGGAACTTGTTAGATTAGCAATTCCTCGCCGTACTTATACTGATAATCATATTAACTATACAGCAGCGGCTATTGCTAATGTGTTTAATAGGAGAAAAGAAATTACTCGTGGAGTTAAAATACTAAAAGAAGCTCCAATAATGCGTCACTTTACAGTGGAGCTTGAACGATTATAATAAATAGATTAGAAGATATGCATAGATAGACTTTATGCATTATTTAAATTATTGTATTGAACCCCTGGAAACATCTGATAAAGATTTTTTCAGGGGTTTTATTTTGAATTATTATCTATGTATTTTGTCTATAACGAGCTCATACTTTTTAAAGGTGCAATGTTGAAAAGTTTGTACTAAATGACAATGTTTTGCGTTAATTCTATATAATTTTATAATGCAAAAATAGGTGTTAGAATATGGTACATAATATATATAAGATAATAGTAATTAGTTTGATATTGACTAGTTTATCGCATTTTGCTTATGCTCAAGAAACTGCTATTTACGATCAGCCAAGTGCTGATTATCAATTAGCATTGGAGCTATATAATAAGCAACAATTTGGTCCTTCTCAAAATCTCTTTCAGAAAACAATAAATAATATTGATGATACATACTCGATAATGAGGATAAATGCTGAGTATTATAAGGCATTATGTGCTGTTGAGTTGTTTAATGACGATGCTGAGTTATTATTGCTTAAGTTTATAGAGACTCATCCTGAGAGTATGTATTTAAAGCATATATATTTCCAGCTAGGTAAATTTCAATATCGAAAAGGAGGCTATAAAAGAGCTTTAAAATCATTTAAACAAGTAGATGTATATGATTTGGCAGAAGATGAACAGATAGAGTTTTATTTTAAAAGAGGGTATTCCAATTTTAAAAGAGATAGTATTGAACTAGCAGAAAAGAATTTCTATGAGATACTGAATAAAAATAGTAAATATAAAGCTCCTGCTATATATTATTACTCACATATTGCTTATGAGAAAGAGAATTATGAAACAGCTCGTAAGGG
>JAOZSY010000082.1:0-5543 GCA_029939445.1 Bacteroidales bacterium | reverse complement strand
AAATATTTTAAAAAAATAGGTGATTCTAATGAAGAGATGGCACAAAGTGCTAACTATCATTTAGCGTTATGCTATGTGAGAATTGATAAAAAGCCCTATGCATTAAATGCTTTTAATTATGCATATATTCACGATGTTAATGCAGATATTACAGCTGATGCATTATACAATTTCGCAAAAATTAGTTATGAGCTCGATTATAATCCTTATAACCAGGCATTAGATGCTTTTGAAAGATACGTTACTAAGTATCCTCAATCGGAGCATAGAGAAGAGGCAATGTCTTATCTTACTAAAATGTATTTATCTACTAATAACTATACGCAAGCACTGCAAAGTATTGAAAAGATAGATAATAAATCACCGGAATTATTATTAGCATATCAGAGGATTCTGTATTCTATTGCTGTTACTAAATATAATGAGAATAATTATGAAGAAGCTATATCCTTTTTTGATAAGGCGATAGTTATAAAAAAAGATCATAGTTATACTGCCAAATCATTTTATTGGAAAGCTGAATGTTTTTTCATGCAGGAAGAATATGATAAAAGTATAGAGTTTTATAAGATTTATCTTACTTCAACAGGTGCATTTAGTGATGAGAATTATAATATGGCTCATTATAATGTTGCTTACGCCAATTTTTATAAAAAGAGTTATAAAGAAGCAAATAGTGAGTTTAGAATATTTATTCAGAATGAAAGCAATAAAAATACGGAGTTTGTAAATGATGCTTACAATAGGGTAGGTGATAGTTATTTTATTCAAAAGGAATATCAATTGGCAGTAAAAAACTATGATAAAGCATTACAAATTGGTAAACGAAATGTTGATTATACTCTTTATAAAAAAGCTGAGGCCTTAGGTCCATTGAAAAAATATGAACAGAAAGCTAAGTCATTTCAGAGGTTGATTAATGAATACCCTCAATCTACATATGCTGGTAATGCAGAATATGCATTGGCGCAACTTTATAATATTGTTTTGCAAGATAGAGAGAAGGCAATAAATTATTATGATCATATTATAGCATCTCGCCCACCACAAACATCTTATGTAAAAAAGTCACAATTGGATTTGGGATATTTATATAGTTCTAGTGACACTAAGAAATCGATAACTATATTTAAGAAGCTGTATCAGGATTATGAGGGAAGTGAAGAGTCTCAAAATGCTTTAAGTGCACTTCAAAATATTTATACAAGCGAAGGCAATGTTGATGAGTTCTTTGCTTGGGCTGGAGCACAAGGAGTACAGGTTGCCCTTAGTACGCAAGATTCAGCGAATTATTATGTAGCAGAGGATGCTTATATGAATAATGATTTTGAGAATGCCATTACAAAGTTAGACCATTATATAGAACGATTTCCAACGGGTTACTTTGTTAGCAAAGCTTATTATTATAAGGCTGATTGTGAGCGTAGAACTGAGAAATATGTTGAAGCTCTCGAAGATTACCAGTATATAATTAATAAGCCAATTTCAAAATACACAGAAAATTCGTTGAAAGAAGTTAGTAATATTAATTACGATATTTTCAAAGATTACCCTGCTGCACGTATTGCATATCAAAAATTATTAATGGTTTCGGAGTCCAATGAATTATATCAAGAGGCAATAATTAAAATAATGCGAATAGATGTAAATACGGAATCAACTGACAGTATAATCAGTTCCTCCAAAAAAGTATTAACTCTTGCAGAGTTGGAACCAAAAATTGAGATTGAAGCTAAAATGAATATTGTTAGAGTATATATTGGAGCAAATAATTATGATAACGCTATTCCTATTCTAACTGAAGTTTCAGAAAGCTCTTTTGGAGAGGAGTCTTCGGAGGCCTTATATAATTTAGCTCTTTATGATTATAATAATGAGTTATACGATAGTGCTGAGGTGAAAGCTTATACACTAATACAGCGGCAACCTTCATATGAGTATTGGGTAGTAAAAGCTTTTGTGCTTTCTGCCGATATATTTATGAAAACTGATAATCTGAATCAGGCGAAAGCTACATTAACTAGTATTGTGGAGAACTATGAAGGGAATGAAGAGTTGCTTGATCAGGCTAAAGAAAAGCTAGAGAAAATAGAGATTATTGAAGAGAGTATGAAGGTGAAAGAAGAGCCTGAAGATGTTATAATTGATTTAGGTCAAGACGGTAATCTATTTATTGATAATGATTTAGAATCAGATAATGAGTTTGAATTTGAACAAGAAGAGGAAGTTGAGGAATTGAATATTAACAACAATAAATAAGACATTATGTATAAAATAGAAATCATAATAAAGAATCTGGTTTTATTACTTGCATTTGTGGTTGTTGCTAATATTGCTATTGCTCAACCAGGGCAAAATACGGTAATTATTCAAGGCGTTTATACGCCGACTATTGGTGAGGCTAATAAGATTAATAAGTCGCCAACTTTATCAGATACAGTTTATAAAACTCCAGATTTTTCATACCAAATTATGGAGAAGAAGTTGAAAACGCCTTTTAAAATTGCTCCAATTAAACCAGCAAAACTTTTAGGAGAACCTCTTAATAAACTATATAAAAACTATGTGGCTGCGGGAATAGGAAATTACTTAACCCCATATTTTGAGTTTTATCACAGTAACCTAAGGTCTAGAAATTCCAAATATGGTATTCATATAAAGCACCTTTCCTCGGCAGGGAGTATAACAGATTATGCTTTCCCTGGGTGGAGTGATAATTCGGCGGAGATTTATGGTAGTAAATTTTGGAAAAAATCTGTTTTTGATGCTTCAGTCTCATATAAGAGAAGTGTTAATCATGCCTATGGCTTTAAGCCTGCAGACTACCCGGATAGTATAGTGCCAGCAGATGTTGATTTTGTACAGAGATATAATTATGTTACCGCCGATCTTAATTGGTATAGATACCGACTTCGTAATAAGGAGATGAACTATAATATAAGTACGAAATATTATTATTTACAAGATTTTTTTAATAATGCTGAACATGGAGTTAGTGCTAATGCTACTCTTGATTGGCATGCGTCTTTTATTAGAAAATTTAAATCTGAAAGAATAGGATTTGAGATTGAAGAAAATTTTTATAATAATATTAATGATACCCTTGCAATAGTAAATACAAACTTGCTCTCAATTACTCCATTCTATAAATTTGATTATGGAAGGTTTTCTGCGTTTATTGGTGTAAAGGCTGAAGTGAAGTCAGACTCTAATTCAAATATGTCGTTATATCCTGTTGCGCGTTTTAATTTGGCGGCAATTCATGATGTATTATATTTTAATGTTGCCATTGCTGGTGGACATTATTATAATTCCATGAAATATTTAACAGATCAAAATCCTTTTATCATTAGTCCTCTTTCTAAGGAGATGACAAATGTGAAATATCAAGTTAATTTTGGATTAGGAAGTTCGATTAGCAAAAGTGTTAATTTTGATATTCAGCTTTATTACGATAGGTATGAAAACCTACCGATGTTTATTAATGATACTAATACCTTATTTAATAATGGTTTTGGAGTAATATATGATAATGCTGATAGGGTAAAATTACAAATGGAAGTAGCGTATCAGAAGCATGATAAACTACGATTCTTATTGCGTGGAAATTATTATGTTTATAATATGGAAAAGGAGTTGCACGCATGGCAGTTGCCTTCGTTTGATGTAAGGTTGTCGGCTAATTATAATATTCAGGACAAGATATTATTAAAAGCAGAATTTGTTACCTATGGCTCTACCTACGCCAAGGTATGGGAAAATACAGAATATGTTGCCAAGAAACTTGATGCGTGGGCCGATCTTAATTTGGGAATAGAATACCGTTATAGAAAGAAATTAGGGATGTTTCTTAAGTTAAATAATATCACTGCAACAAGGTATCAAAGATGGTATAATTACCCATCATATAGATTTAATGCAATGGTTGGTTTAAGCTATATCTTTTAATAACTATTTTGAGTATTAGTCTAGAACGTGTAAAGAGCAGTATATGAGTTGTTTATTACACGTTTTTCTTTGCCAAAATTGTTAATAAAAACCATGTTTTTTATTAAGATATTTTGTGTAAAATGGCATAAATTTCCTATCTTTGTTTATTCAATAAAAATCATATAAATATTTGATTATGAGTACAGAAGAAATTAATTCTGATAGTAAAGATTACGGTGCAAGTAATATTACTGTCCTTGAAGGTTTAGAGGCAGTTCGTAAGCGCCCTGCAATGTATATTGGAGATGTAGGAGAAAGAGGATTGCACCACCTTGTTTATGAGGTTGTAGATAACTCTATTGATGAAGCTTTGGCTGGTCACTGTGATAAGATTGATGTTACTATTCTTAAAAATAATTCTGTTCAGGTTGTAGATAATGGCCGTGGTATCCCTGTGGATATGCACGAAAAAGAAGGCCGTTCTGCACTTGAAGTAGTTATGACTGTGCTGCATGCTGGTGGTAAGTTTGATAAAGGAAGTTATAAAGTCTCAGGTGGATTACATGGTGTTGGTGTTAGTTGTGTTAATGCCCTTTCTTCAGATACTAAAGTAGAAGTATATAGAGATGGTAAGCATTATGTACAAGAATATGTAATTGGTAAACCACAATATGATGTAAAAGAAATTGGAACAACTGATAAAAGAGGTACTAAGGTTACTTTTCTGCCAGATAGTTCTATTTTTACGGTTGAAGAATATAGCTTTGATATATTAAGTACAAGATTGAGAGAATTATCTTTCCTAAATAAAGGCATTAGTCTTACCATAACTGATGAGAGAAATCTCGATGAAGAAACTGGTGAGTATATTAGTACGTCTTTTTATTCAGATGAAGGTTTAGCTGATTTTATTCATTATCTTGATGAATCAAGAGATGTATTAATGCTAAATCCAATATATATTGATGGCGAGAAGAACGATATTCCTGTGGAGGTTGCAATGCAATATAATAATTCATTTACTGAGAATATACATTCCTATGTAAATAATATTAATACTCATGAAGGTGGAACCCACTTATCTGGTTTCCGTCGTGCACTTACTCGTACTTTAAAGTCTTATGCCGAGAAATCAGGTATGACTTCTAAGTTGAAGTTTGCAATTAGTGGTGACGATTTTCGAGAAGGTTTAACTGCTATTATTTCCATTAAAGTGGCAGAGCCTCAGTTTGAAGGGCAAACTAAAACAAAATTAGGAAACTCTGAAGTAATGGGTGCTGTGGAATCAATGGTAGGTGAGTCTTTAGGCCATTATCTTGAGGAGCATCCTAAAGAGGCTAAGATTATAGTTGATAAAGTAATTCTTGCTGCTACAGCAAGGCATGCTGCACGTAAAGCACGTGAGCTAGTACAGCGTAAAAGCGTTATGGGCGGCTCAGGCTTGCCAGGAAAATTATCTGACTGCTCAAGCCGCGATCCTGAAATTAGTGAAATATACCTTGTCGAGGGAGATTCTGCGGGTGGTACTGCTAAGCAAGGCCGCGATCGTAAATTTCAAGCAATTCTACCTTTAAGAGGTAAGATTTTGAATGTAGAAAAAGCAATGCCTCATA
>JAOZSY010000299.1 GCA_029939445.1 Bacteroidales bacterium | reverse complement strand
CCATCTATATCGGTGGTAATTCCAGTAATTGGAGTTCCTGTACCATTCATCATATTATTTGCAATATGCAAATCAGTATCACTTATAAAATAAGGATTGTGACTTACACTTAAAACGCCATCTCCTGAGTGAGTTTGCCAATCAACTATATTGTCATAATCAGTAGCTCCCCATTTGGCAAGCATCGCTTGGTTTGTAGTATATAAATTATTATGGTGATTAATTACTTTTGACGAATCTATTCCATTAAGAACTATCGCAAAGCTATTAGCCATATTAACTAAGTTATTATTAATCACCTGAATATTATCACTATAGCCATTAGTTTCAAATAATCTAAATGCGGCATTATTGGAATAATCACCCGTCATCCTAACATTATTATAATAAACATTTACATTCTTTGCTGTTAATCTTATACCAGAGGAACTGAAATTAGAGCTAAGTGTAGTATTTATTTGTATAAAATTATTAGCAATAAGTGCTGGTGTTAAAGTGTCAAATTCACTTGTAATAATCCTAATACCATCAGCGGAAGTCGTTAACTTTGAATAAATTTTGTTCAAAGTAATAACAGCTGATCCACTATTATTAGTAAGTAAAATAGCTGAGTATGGATTTGCTATTGAATTGGTATCTGCAGAAATAATATTACTATTTATATTAATTGAAACAGCATTTATCATTTCAAAAGCCTTTTTATATTGGCCACTTACAATATTATTATTAATAGTCCAACCTATACTTCCGATCTGAGCACCTATTAAGGTAGCCACTTCAGATCCATTAATAAAAACATTATTTTCAATTGCAATATTATTCCCTATAGTATCAGGACTATAAATTAATGAAAAATTATCACTAGATGATATGATCGAATTTGAAGCCTTAATTATATTACTCTGAAATGCAATATCATGAACTCCATTTTCCAATACAAAAACTCTAGCATAATTTGAATCTTGAGCTTCGATAGTCATTTCCTTAAAGCTAATATAAGAAGCCCCATCTAGCTCAACCACATAATTATCGACTGTTCCTGTAGAATTATAGGTGAGTATAACAGCAGAACTATCTCCCACAGCCGACTGAAATGTAATAGTATTGGTTGCTGATGAACCATTAATAGGAAATAATTTAATTTGCTCAGTATAAGTTCCTGAAGCTACATTAAAAGTTACTGCACCATTTATACCACATTGATTTAATGCTAATGTTGCATCATTGAATGTAGGGTAATCTGGATTAGTTCCTCCAATAGTATATACTCCAGATAATAAGGATGCACAACCATAAAAACTAAAGCTTACTGTGTCATTAGAGATATCGTTATCATTGGATCCATTTACACTATCAGTCCAAGCCACAATATAGTGAGAACCTGATGTTGGGGTTTTTGAACCCAATGTGATACTATTTGAAATCGAATCTGCTATTAGACTACCTGTATATGGGAAACCATTTTGAGGTACTCCATCATAAGTCCAGTTTATTAATGCTGAAGTTACTGTATCAACACCATAATTTTTAATATCTACATCGATATTAATTGGGGTGCCTACTAAAGCTCCTCCTGTTGGGTTAAGAATACTATTTACACCTATATCATTAGTCAACCCACTTGGTGCTTGAAGTGTAAGTTTTACATTAGGAATATTTTGACTTCGAATACCTACTGGTGGAGACAATGGGTCTGGATTAGTTCCATCACTGTAAAAATAAATACTATTATAATCTGCATCTAATTGTGAACAATAAAAATCATCAGTACTTGCGTGATAACCTAGTGTGTTTTCTTCAAAAGCAATAACAAGATTATCAGAACCATTATAAGAAAAAGGGGTTTGTAGGGTAAACTCTACCCAACCTGCTGTTGCTGTAACACTCAATGTTCCTGTATAAACAGTTGTAAAATTACTTATTGGTAACCAAGAGGTAGTTGTTGCAAAAGAGGTAGTTGGAGTTGTAGCCATATATATTATAATGGCATCACCACTATAAGCTGGTCCACCATTATGATAATAAGAAACTTTTGTAATATTTCCTCCTCCAGTAAAATTGCTTGCTTTATAAATTGTTTGAGAATATGAATATCCATAAAAAGGCTCAATAGGTAGAGATGCATTAACAATAACACCTGTACCTATAATAACATCACCACCTGGTGAGTTCTTAGCAATATATTGATAAGTTGCTGTAGAATCAGCATTATGAGCGAAAGATTGATCCCACGCAATTACATAATAGCTTGTAGTACGGCCAAAACCGTAAAATGGTATTTGACAAGCAAAAGTATCAACTGTTGCTGGGTCATATATCATTACTATAGTATCGAAAGTATTATTAGGCATTATATGCACAATACATAAAGCTGAATCAATACCACTATCATCAGAAATTGAAGCAGCTACATTTACAGGATTACTTGTATAAACAGTATCCTGCACTATAGGTGTGTTCAAAACTATTGATGGTGGAATCATCTCCGATATGTCTGCATTAACCACTATACTATCCAAGAACCAACCAGCTCTTCCCATAGCACCAAGATTATTACCATCAACAATAACAAATCTAACTTTTACATCTGTTGCATTTGATGCTAAGTTTGAAATATCAAAACTTTCATGTCTCCACCAACTTGGTTGTGGAACTGCAGCACCATTTGCTGGATCCCATAATAAACCATAGGAAGCTTCCGTAAATCTATTTCCAATATTTCCATATTGTCCAGAACCTAAATAATGACCTCCAGTAACTCGTTGCCATGTTGTACCATTGTTATCAGACACCTCTATAAAGGCACTATCAAATAATTCAACCTTACAAATATGATCAAAGTCTAGATAAATACCGTATTTACCTACTGTACTAAATGAATTTGTTGTTAACCAGGTTGTATCTCCTTGAGTTACAACAGCCGAATCACTTTTTAATCCTTGACTTGCCAATCTTGTGTTAATAGCCCAAACAGAACCATTTGTGGCGTCGGAAGTAGTTGAGGTTAAACCAATAGTTGC
>JAOZSY010000298.1 GCA_029939445.1 Bacteroidales bacterium | reverse complement strand
GCTAAACTTTATGTAAATCGTGAAGAGGGTTTTGTTGGTACTGGTCTGAAAAGAGACGAGTATGTTACTGATTGCTCTGATATTGATGATATAATTGCATTTCGCAGTAATGGAACATTTACAGTGATAAAAGCTGAAGATAAAGTCTTTGTTGGTAAGGGTATTATCTATGTTAGTGTGCTTAAAAAGAATGATGAACGTACTGTCTATAATATGATTTATAGCGATGGTAAAATGGGAAAAAGCTATGCCAAGCGTTTTCATGTGAAATCTGTTAATCGAAATAAGGTATATGATCTTACAAAAGGGAAGGAAGGTTCTAAGGTGCTTTATTTCTCTGCTAACCATAATGGAGAAGCTGAAATAGTGAAAGTTAAACTTCGCCGCCGTCCTAAGCTTAAAAAATTGCATTTTGATTATGATTTCTCTGAATTGGCAATTAAAGGTCGCCTAGCAAATGGTAATACTCTTACCAAAAATATTGTGAGTTCTATTACTCTTAAAGAGGATGGTGTTTCTACTTTGGCGGCTATCAGTGTTTATTTTGATTCTACAGTGCGTAGGTTTAATACTGATGAAAGAGGGGAGCTTTTGGGAGCTTTTGGTCCTGATGATTTGGTTCTTAATATAATGGAATCTGGGGAGTTTAAAACTACAAGCTATGATTTTTCTACTCATTTCCCTGATGATTTGAAAAGCTTGCATAAGCTTGATGAATCAAAAATTTGGACTGCTGTATATTACGAAGGGGAGTCTAAGTTTTATTATGTAAAACGTTTTACTTTTGTTGCTACCGAAATTCCAGCAGCATTTATTACGGAGCATCGAAAATCTAAACTCATTCATATTACTGATAATCCAAAACCTTCCTTTGAAATTATTTATAAGGCTGGTGACGCACCTCGCAATCGTGAAATGGATGTGGTAGATGCTATTGATTTCATCGATAGTAAGAGTTATAAGGCTAAAGGTAAACGGATTACAACTTATGGTGTAAAAAAGATTAATATAATTCTTTCAGAGATTGAAGAGGAAGTTGAAACTATTGAAACAGATGTTGAAATGGTAGAGATTGATAAGGCTGAAGTAGAAAATAAAATAAGTACAGAAACTACAGCAAAAGTTGTAAAGGAAGAGGATTTACCTGAGGTAAAATCATTGGATGCCTTGGAAGAAGAGGTTGTACCTGAGCCAACTAAAAAGAAGAAAAAGAAATTAGCGCCTGTGAAAAAGATAGAGAAGAAGAAATCAGATAGTGTTAGTATGGATGATGAGGATCCACTGCAAGTAACGCTGGATTTTTAATTCCATTATTATTTAACTCTATTTATAAAATAGAGTTAGAGATCTACATTAATCTTTAAAACATAAAAAAGCTCGAAAGAATTAGTTTCTTTCGAGCTTTTTTTAAACTAATAATTTCCTAATAGTAGAAATACTTTTCGTCAGTATCCTTAAATATACCATCGGGACAGGCATAAGTTGCCGTTACTCTATAGGTTATTCTTCCTTTGCTTATTGGCGAAGGTAAAGGTATTATTACTGAATTAGATAGTTGCCCATTAACTATTTGGTATAATGTAGATAAGCCTGCTGCGCTAGGATTCCAAGCGAAAGCACCGCCAGTACTATCAGCAATTACCTTTAAGGAAACAGTATCGGGTTGTACGCCATATCCTACTGTATAAACAGGGATTTGCCAGAAAAGAGATTTGTATAATAAACTATCCATTGTATATGGTTGTAAATTATTTACTCCATCTGTAAAACCAATAACTGAAGGTAGATATGTTGGATTATTCTGAGCTAAAGCATAGACATCGTCTTGACCTTGCATTACCGCTCTGTAGAACGCCGTAGCGCCATGAGGGCCAAAGGTTGAGTTAACCCCCGATATAAGAGTTGTTGCATTTGTTGTTAATGCCGTAGTTACTTCTACTGTGTCACTAAACTTTATAATTTCAACTTGGTCAAGTGCATTTTTTGAATTTATAAAAGAAATAAGTGCATTCTCCATAGCAGGCACTGAAGTTGAATCAACATACATGCTGCCACTATAATCCATTGTTAAAGCTGAAATAATTAATGATGGGAGGGTTGGAGCGCCATTTGGGATTATAGGAATTACCTCATCTCCATTAACCATTGCAAATTCAAAATTATGATTTGTAAGATTTTTAATAGCTTTTCCTTTTTGATCGGTAACACTAATAAAAATATTAATACCTCCTTTTTGATTATCAATAATGCGGAGAATTTTTGTGTTAATAGATGTAATTTGCTTTTCTGGTTCTATATAATCGTCCTTCTGACAAGCAGCCGCAACGAGTAAGAAAGCAATAACAAAAACTGATAATAAGCGTATTTTTTGTTTCATAATCATAAGTGTTAGTTGAGTAGCTACAAATATAGGTATTTTTTTAATAGCTAAATAACTTTATTTAAATAGTAGATTACGACAGAGTAAAATGATTTAATGCAGATAAAAATATGGAGCATTTGATATTTAGCAAAAGGTGAATTATAGCAAAATGTGAACTATAGCTAAGGCAATTATGGGTTAAATATATTATGGGTTAATTATTTTTACTTTTGAAGTTTTTTAATAATATCATCTATAGTAAGATTATCTTGCTCGCCAGTTTCCATTACTTTTAGGCCAAGTTTCCCGCTTTCTAATTCATCTTCGCCAGCAAGTATTACATATTGTATGTTATTATGATTGGCATATTTCATTTGCTTTTTCATTTTTGCGGCCTCAGGAAAAAGTTCTGAATGAATTCCTGCATCACGAAGTTTTGAAAGAATTTGAATGGCTTTGCTTTCTTCTTTCTCGCCAAAGTTTACTATAAGAACTTCAGTACCTGTAAGCGATGTTTTAGGAAATTTATCAAGTTCAGTAAGTACGTCATAAATTCTATCGGCACCAAAGCTTATACCTACGCCGCTAACATCTTTAAGGCCAAATACGCCAGTAAGATCATCATAACGACCACCACCACTAATGCTACCGAATTTTATGTCTTTGGAAA
>JAOZSY010000297.1 GCA_029939445.1 Bacteroidales bacterium | reverse complement strand
TATCGTTAATCGACAATCTAAAATCCTTTTTCCTTCTCCTAGTCCTTTTCCTCTATCCTTTTTCCTCTATCCTTTTTCCTTTTCCTCTATCCTTACTTTTATATAAAAGATACATCAAACCGCCAATTGATACAGCAGAAAGTATTACTATGGGAGTAGAATCTACAGTGCCGAATTCTTGAGGATCAATGGTTAGTTCATTGCTATTTATATAAAAATACACAAGTACAGTAACGGCATTATTTACAAAGTGTAATAGGATAGGAGCCCATATACTTTTTGTCCAATAATATGTATATCCCAATGCCATTCCCAAAAGAAAACGAGGAATAAAGCCATAAAACTGAAAATGGATGGCACTAAATATTATGGAAGTAATAATTATATTTATATGAATATTAGAAGTTACTTTTTTGAACCAACTCGTTAATAAACCTCTAAAAAATAACTCCTCGCCTATTGCGGGCATTACAGCCATTACTAATAGGTTAGCAATGAGTGATAAAGGGCTTGCATTTTGAAGAAACTTCTCTACAATAAAATCATTTTTGTCTTGCTGCTCGCGCATCCATACCTCAATCCCACTAAGGCTATCGCCCAACGACATGGACTCATTAAGCATAATTATATATTGCAAAAATGGAATTGATACTATAAATAAACTTAGTATTATAAATATTTGATGTGCATTAGGAACATTAGTTAGCCCTAAATAGTTTGGCTCGTCTTTTCGCATTATTGCCCATAAAACTAAAGGAGGCAATACAAACATTGCAAGTTGACTTGCAATCTGAATTAATTTTAGGCTGCTTATCTGATTGTTATTTGTAAACTGACCTTCCATTGCGCTCATTGCATCGGCCATTCCCCAAATTAAAGAAGAGATACCAACAGCTATGCCTGTGAAAACAATTGTTCCCACCATTAAAACAATCCCCACAATGATTAATTGCATATAGGTATGTTGTCTTACTTTATCTATCATAAAATTCTTATTTTTGCAGGATTAATTGCGGAATTATAATCGCAAATTTAATATATTCAATAAAGCTAAATACATTGAAGATAAGAGATATTGATTTAGGAGAAATGCCGCTTTTTTTGGCACCAATGGAAGATGTAACAGATCCCTCGTTTAGGGCTGTTTGCAAGCCTTTTGGGGTGGATATGATGTATACTGAGTTTATTAGTAGCGAAGGGCTTATCCGCGATGCGCAGAAGAGTCTTAAGAAACTAAAATTTGAAGAAAGTGAGCGCCCTGTTGGTATTCAAATATTTGGTCATGCAGTAGATAGTATGGTTCAAGCAGCTAAAGTGTCTGCGGAAGCAAATCCTGATGTTATTGATATTAATTTTGGCTGCCCTGTGAAGAAAGTTGTTGGCAAAGGTGCCGGAGCCGCTCTTTTAAAAGATATTCCGCAGATGCTTCGTATTACTGAAGCTGTGGTGAAAGCCGTGGATATTCCTGTAACTGTAAAAACTCGCCTTGGTTGGGACGAAAGCAGTAAGCCCATTGTAGAACTTGCTGAGCAACTGCAGGATGTAGGTGTTGAGGCGCTAACAATTCATGGGCGTACACGACAGCAAATGTATAAAGGAGAGGCTGACTGGACTCTGATAGGAGAGGCAAAGAATAATCCTCGATTACATATTCCTATTATTGGCAATGGCGATATTTCTTCAGCAAAAGTAGCAGTAGATTTTATGAATAAATATGGTGTGGATGGACTTATGGTTGGTAGAGCTACTGTTGGTAATCCATGGATTTTTCAGCAAATAAAACATTTGATAAAGACCGGAGAAGAACTTTCTGCACCTAATATGATAGAAAGAATAGATATATGCAAAAAGCACCTTGATCTTTCTATTAAATGGAAAGGGGAGCAATTGTCTATTCGTGAAATGAGAAAGCACTATTCAAATTATTTTAAAGGCTATAGAAATATTAAACCATTTCGTATGCGACTTGTTACTTCTGATAGTATTGAGGAGGTTTATCAGATTTTGGGAGAACTTGCTGAGGCTAACTTAATACTATCTAATACATAATAATTTTTTAATAACGATAATATATAAAACCATGAATAAACAATTATTAATTTTACTAATGCTTAGTATTTTGTTTTTGTTCTCTTGCGAGAGTGATTATAATGAGTCAAAAATACTTAAAGCCAAAATCCAGATTAATTTTCATGATACAGGATTTAATTCTAGTGTTTTACTTATCTATAATGGAGAATTGACAAATACTGTGGAAGACTCTTTAGCTGTTGATGAAAACCATATGGTAGAATTCGAAATTGAACTAATGCAGTCTCCAGATCTTTATATCCTTCAGTTTTCGCCAACAGAAAGCATTAGGCTTGTGTTATCGGATGAGGAAACTGTTGTTATAGATATTTCAGAATTGCCAATTGCTCATAATTATAGTATTTCGGGATCTAAAGATTCTAAATTAGTGCTCAAATATGGCAAATTGATAAGCCAGCGGATGAGCTATCATGATAGTGTTTATGCACATTACAGAAAATATAAAGGACATAGAAGACATCCTAATATAACTGTTATTACAGATTCTCTATTGAAGAAAAACTATTATAAAACTTACAAAGATTTAAATCTAATGGTGTTGGATAATAGCAATAGTTTAGCTTCATTATTAGGGATTTATGGTAAATTTGGAAATACGGCTATTCTAAATTTTGACTATGATTATAGTACCTTTAAAACATTATCAGACTCCTTAATCAAAGCTTATCCACATAATTCTCACGCCATTTCTTTAAAGATAAGGGTAAATCAGTATTCTAAAGATTTGAAATTGGCAGAAATAAGATATATAAGCTTATCAAAAGGGAATTTGTTTCCAAGTATTACATTAAATACTCTTTCTAATGGAAGAGTTAGTATTAATGAGAGCACTGCTAGTCGTAAGCTTGTGTATTTGTGGAAACCTAATACTAAAGGGTTTTATGATTTTAATAAAGTATTATTGGAGGTTAATGAAAAGTACTCCAATGATTCGCTAGAGATAA
>JAOZSY010000296.1 GCA_029939445.1 Bacteroidales bacterium | reverse complement strand
TTAGTAATAAGCAATGGCGATTTCTGAAATATCATAGTATAGAAAGTACAAGCTGCAGCATAAGAACCCTCTAAGGAAGGATGGCTCCCATCTGAAGAGTATAAATCAATAGTCGGATACTGATTTCGAATATAATTCCAAACTGCACCCACTGGCGAAACTAATGCTTCATTCGAATCTGCCATCATTCTATAACGTAAATTCAATAAGCTATCCATCCCTTCATATGTGCAAACTGGAGGCCATGAGGCACAGTTACTTGCATCACCATTCTCTCTACCCCAGGTCATAAAAAACATAGGAGTTGTACAGTTATTATAATACCGAATTGTATCACAAAGAATTTTTGCATAAGGAAATACCTGCACCTGCACCTGACTCATTGGAAATGAAGGTAATTGACTTTGCTCCTGAAGAACAACATAATCCCAGTTTGCTTGTTGAATCTTACTTATAGTAGCAGCGCTATTACTATGGTTCTGTAATGTTTGCCCTCCACCAGTACTAGTTTCAAATGTTATTTCATCACCAGCACTTTTGGCAAGCACATCAACAATAGAAGGTAAGTTATTAGAGGCAGTATATGAATTACCTATGAAAAGGATATTTTTAGTATCTTGAGAATATCCAAAAACTGAAATTAATAGTATGAATAATAAAATAATTTGTCGCATAATTTATCTTTATTTATTTAGGCAAATATATAGTTTTATATAAATAAGATTAAACTATTTAATTGTATATTTGTTGTACAATTAGAAATCATAAATTAACAAAATGAGAACAGTAAGCATTTCTAGAAAATTACTATTTGTAACTTCTATAGTACTTATGAGTATCATTTTTTCTTTAAGATCTGTAGCACAAACTCCTAGGACATGGTATTTCGGCCAAAAAGCGCAAATCTCGTTTTCAAATAACGGTAATATTACCGTGGGGTCTTCAAACACAATTAGCACCCCCGAAGGTTGTGCTGTATACGAAGGTCCAAATGGCTCAATACAGCATTATTCAAATGGTCAAAAACTATGGGATGGATCTGGAGCATTAGTATTAAATGGCAATAACTTAAATGGCAGTATGAACTCCTGTCAATCTGCACTTTTTTTTATGCCTAAAGATGCAACTGATACTTTATATTTATTAACTACTGATGCTCATAATGGCAGCAATGGGTTATGTTACTCAATACTTACAAATGCAGGCTTATTGTCCATAAATAAAAATATTCCACTTTTGCCTTCAGCAACAGAGCGTATGTGTTTAGCAGATCATTGCGACAATAAATCCAAATGGTTAATTAGTCATCAATGGAATAGCGATGCTTTTTACGTTTATAAATTTACGGAAGATAGCCTAATAAAAACTCCCGTAATTAGCCATACCGGCAGTATCCATAACGGAAACTCTCTTAATGCAAAAGGTTGTATTAAAGCAAATATGGCAGGCACAAAGGTTGCTCTTGCTAAAACACATGATGGTACAGTTGAACTTTTTCATTTTAATAATATTACTGGCGAGCTTTCTGACCCAATATTACTTACTGGAATTAATAACGCTTATGGAATTGAATTTAGTTTTAATAGCAACGTTCTATATGTATCAACAATATCTGGTCAATTATTACAGTATTCTCTTCAAGTGTGGGATTCTAATACGATAATGAACTCAAAAGTTATAATTAATTCTCAGGCTCAACTACTAGGAAGTTTACAAATTGGCCCTGATAAGTTAATTTATGTTAGTCGTGATAATTCATATTATTTAGGAAGAATAGAAATTCCATACCTTTTAGGAACAGGCTGCAACTATAATCCAACAGCCATATATTTACAAGGCAAGAAATGTGAAGCAGGATTACCTCAAATTCAATATTCAAAAAACGGCTTGGACTTTAATGGAACCATTGAATGTTTGGGCGATACTTCATTTTATTCAATTGATGGTGATACCACAAGGTTAGATTCTATAATGTGGTATTTTGGGAACAACCCAATATTAGATAGTTCAACAATTTTTGAGCCTAGTTATTTTTTCAATAATATAGGCCATTATCCAATAACACTAGTTGTTTTTCATTGTGGCACCTCCGACACTATTGTAAACCATACTCAAATAGTTGGGCCACCATGGGCAGATTTAGGCCCTGACACTTCCTTTTGTATTAATTCTATCCTTCCTTTGAATGGAGGCTTATCCCTTGATTATCTATGGAGCACTGGAGCTACCACTCAAACCATAAATATTGATACAATAGGCATTTATTGGCTTACTGTATCCGATTCCTGTGGAGTTAGTTCCGACACCGTGGAAATATTAAACATATTCCCTGCCCCTATCGCTAATCTTCGTAGCGATACTACTATCTGCTTTGGCGATTCTGTAATTCTAGATGCAGGTAACGATAGCTTAACAAACATTTGGAATACACAGGATACAGGTAGATATTTCGTTGCTGATAAAAATATTTCTTATTTTTTAGAAATTGTAGATACTAACGATTGTAGAGATAGTGATGTTTTTAGTTTAAGCATTGACTTTCCTCCTTATATTAATTTAGGTTCTGATACTAGTATATGTACAAATCATACAGTAACACTTTACAGTACCTCAAGTGGTGATAATTTATGGCAAAATGGAGCTCAAGATACAAGTATAATAGTTTATGAGCCTGGAACCTATTATTGTACTGTAACAAACAAATGTGGCGAAGCAGGCGATACCTGTATTGTTGATTTTGATGAATGTGCACAAATAATATGGATACAAAATGCTTTTACACCAAATGGCGATGGTTTAAATGATAAATTCCTCCCCTATATAGAGAATATTGAAATATACCATTTATATATATTTAATAGATGGGGAAAGTTGATTTTTGAAACTAAAAATCAAAATACGGGATGGGATGGGAATTATAATGGGAAAGAGGCTATACAAGGTTCATATACATGGCGAATAGATTATACTGATTTTGCAGGGAAGGATTATACTAAATATGGTTTTGTTATACTAATTAAATAGACCTAATAAATAATATAAGCCA
>JAOZSY010000295.1:1373-3057 GCA_029939445.1 Bacteroidales bacterium | reverse complement strand
GGCAATCAACATCATGAGCATTCTCTTGGCCACCTCTAAAATCGCCTGATTTTGTTGAATGAAAGATAAATATAAATGCTGTTTTGGGATTAGCTGAAATAAGTTGATTTAGTTTGTCATTATCGACCTTTCCTTTGGAAACAGAATCGATAAATACAAAATCAAAGGGAGAAAGATTATTAGGAATATCCTCACTCACAAATAAGTTTTTATGGACAGCTTTTAATCGTTGCAGCTTCTCTTTCATGGTATAGCCATAACCTTCCTCTATGGCAGCATAAAGCACCTTGCCATGATTTACAGCAAGGTGATTTGCGAAGTCAATGCTCATGGTAGATTTGCCCGATTTGGGCTTTCCATAAACCATACAAGAAAATCCTACCGATGGATCGCCAATAAGGTCTTTATACTTTCCTTTTAGTCCAATAGTATCAAACTTCATTTCTGAAAGCTCCATTGAGGATATTACATCAGGCATAGCCTTAAGCTCTGGATTTTCTAGGGCTTTTTTTTTACCAAAAAGTGGCTCGCTTTTTACTATTCCCATAAGCCCATTAAGTTGGGCTTTGCTTATTACAGGGGTTTTGGTATTGCCTGTTGTATAATCTTTTAGAGATTGGTAAATCAACTCCAATTTATCTTTATATTGATCATCTTTTACGATTTTCTTTTTACTAACTGCTGCCTTTAGCTTTTTCATAAGGTCTTTGGCTTTATCCTCAACACCAGTCTTACCATGCAAACTAAAATATCTTTTGATATAAGATATTGATAACATAGCTTTCTCCCCTCCTGCTATTGCTTTATATTCAGTTAAGATTTTCTCACCAAGCTCAACCTTTGTTTCTCCAGTCATTTTGTTATAAAGCTCCACAAGTTTGTCTTGGATATAGCGTATTTCCTTGGCGTATTTTGAGGTTTTACGAATACGCTTTTCTACAATAGCTTTCTGTAAAGCAGTAATGAATAAAAGTATTTGATGCTTAGATTTCACCTTACCATCCAATAGCACATAGCGTTTTATCATCTTCACTTCTTCAGAAACCTTTTCTACTCTTTTAGCGTTATCAGCTTTAGGTTTGTGAGTACTTTTTCTCTTTATCTTATACACATTTACAATCTCCAAGCCATTCTGTTTTGCAAAGCTTCTTGCCTCTTTTAATGTCTTAAATCGCTCATTAGCCCACTTCATATTTTGGGACAAATCGTAAATAACATAAGTAGTGGCATCCTTTGAAAATGGTCGAATCTCTACCTTTGCTCCTTTATATGGTTTCTTATTTTCAACTTTCTTTACTTTAGCTTTAATCTTCTTCTTTACTTCAACTTTAGACTTAGGTTTAGCCTTTACATCACTCTTCCCAAGCACAATATTCAATTTCTGAATGTAAGTATCAATCACGCTCTTTATTGTAGGATTAGTTTCGTAATGTGTTACCATTAATTTATAGTTCTGGTTTCCACTTTGAAGTGCGCCTGGTAATTTTGACCAATCTGTATTTTTTGTTGCTGTATCGTAATTCTTAATTGTTATCATTTTGTGTTACGTTTATTGTCTTTTGACAGGTTTAGTTATTTATTTCACTTTATACTTTAGCCTTTTATTTATTTTAGCCTTTAGCCTTTTTATATCTCAAGAAGTTCCAATTGTAGTTGAAGTGCTATCGCCAAAGCCAATGCTTCT
>JAOZSY010000295.1:0-1363 GCA_029939445.1 Bacteroidales bacterium | reverse complement strand
TTTAGCCCTTCGATAAACTCAGGACAGGCTCTTTAGCCTTTTTATATCTCAAGAAGTTCCAATTGCAATTGAAGCGCAATAGCTAAAGCCAAAGCTTCATCCTCCGACTTATTCTTTTTCTTATAAGTAATGGACTTCACCTTCTTCTTTGTGCTTTCTTTCCCTGGTAATGGGCAGCTATCAATTTGAGTTTCGCCAAACTTATAGCTTAGTAAATAATTCAAATCGGAGAACTCTTTTACCCTACCATAGATATCCTTTCCCTCAATTTGCATTGCCGACTTCTTATGCTGCACCTCTTTCAGCACATTCTTCTTATGCTCATTTCCTTGCAGAAAAGCTAAATCCTTTTGCTCAATTTCAAGGTCTTTTTTATACTCTGCTATTACTTTATTAATATCATCATCTATAGTAAATCCCTTTGGCTGCAGTATTGTTTTTTCAGCCTTCTTCACCTTTGATAGATACTCAGCAAATAATGTCATATCCCAAGTATTTACGTAGGAAAACAAATTTGCAAGTGATCTGCCAACTTTCAATAATTCCTTATCCTCAATTGGAATTTTAGAGAGTGTATCTTTCAGTTGCTCATACTTTTCAATATGCCTAGCTACACTCTTTCTTTTATCCACATCAAAGGCTTTAAGTTCCTTTTTTGTAGGCTTTTTGGCTATATAATCTATTTGCGAAAAGTTAAGCATAGCATTATCAATCACCTTTTTTAAGCTTTCTCGTCTATTGTTTAATCGATTATAGTTATAGGTAAAGTCTTTCAGCTTATCCACATTATATTCAATGCCATCAATCTTACGCTTTTGCTTATCAACTTCTTTATTGATAATGGTTTTGGCAATGGCTTCTATATCGGTCAAAAGTGCATACTTCACTTCCTCTGGGTCAAGGCTCTCCAGGCTCAATACATTCCCTCTATCACCTCTATACCAAATATCATTTATACGACTTGTTTTCTCTTCAATTTTCTGAAAAACAAATACATCCATACTATCTTGCACCAATGGCAGTACTACTCTTACATAGCCAAACTTATTGCCTTGTCGCCAAACTCTACCCTCCAATTGTTGTATATCTGTAGGATTCCAATCTGGGTAAAGGTTATAAATTACTGTTCCATTCTTTTGTAGATTTATTCCTTCTCTTATGGTTGCCGTACCGATAATTATTTTGCAAATTCCAGCGTTAAAGGCTTCCTTAATAACCTCTCTACGACTTTGAGAAGTACTTCCTTCAAGTATTTCCACTTCATCAACCTTGCTTTTGCCTAGCTTTTTACCCCTTTCATAGCCAACATCTTCTATCAAATAATCTTTGATATATTCAAAGTAATCCTTACCTCTATTCATAT
>JAOZSY010000294.1 GCA_029939445.1 Bacteroidales bacterium | reverse complement strand
ATGCTTTTTCGGGAAGTGCACTAACAAAGTGTACTGCTTATTTAATTGATATTCATACATTTAAAAGCGTAGCTAGTAATAATCCTGCATTTACAAAAAGGCTTTTAAATTGGTATTGTGATACAACTCAAGGGCATCTAGCTCGCATGTCGTCAATTGCAAATAAACAAGCATTGGGTCGCTTAGCAGAAACTATTATTTATCTTTCTGAAGATATTTTTAATGGAGATATTATTACTACAAATGTATCACGTAAGGATATTGCAGAATTAGCGGCTATGAGTACCGAAAGTGCTGTAAGATTCCTATCAGACCTAAAGAAGGATATGATTATTGAAATTACAACTAGCTCAATAAAGATATTAAAGAAAAATGTATTGAAGTTACTAAGTAATAATTAGAGCTTTAATACTATACTAATAATACAATTACAGCACGGTTATTACCGTGTTGTTTTATTTATAAGAATAATTATGGCAACATTTCTTTTTAACGAAATAATATTTGGACCAGTAAAATCACGCCGGTTAGGTGTTAGCTTAGGAGTGAATTTATTACCTAAAGATTATAAGTTTTGTACATACGACTGTCTATATTGCGAATGTGGATGGACATTAGACTCAAATAAGAAGATAACACTTCATACTAGAGAAGAAATCAAAGCCACTTTAGACCAAAAGCTTCAAGAAATGCTAGGTGCAAATGAAGCTCCTGATAATATTACTTTTGCCGGCAATGGTGAGCCAACTATCCACCCTGCTTTTGCCGAAATAATTGATGACACAATTGAACTTAGAGATAAATACTTTCCTAATGCTTTAATATCTGTTCTTAGTAATGCAACACAAATTCATAAGCAATCCGTAATTAGCGCTCTTAATAAAGTAGATCAAAATATTCTTAAACTCGACAGCGCAATAGACTCTACTTATAAATTATTAAATCAGCCAAAAACACCTATAAGTGTTGCTAAACTTGTAGAAAGGCTTAAAGTATTTAATGGGAATCTTACTATTCAAACCATGTTTATCAAAGGTGAATATAAAGGTGAGAAATTTGATAATACTACAGATTATGAGGTTGGAAAATGGTTGGAATTATTACAAGAAATAAAACCTAAAGAAGTAATGATTTACCCTATTGCAAGAGATACACCTTTGGAGGGATTAAAGAAAATTTCGGAAGAAAAACTTAATGAAATTGGCTCAAAAGTTCGAAATTTGGGGATTAAGATTAATGTTTATAACTAATGGAAGAGGTACAACAAAATAGAGATGAACTTATAGCCGCATTAGAAGCTAAAATGCCCTTTGGCAAATATCAAGGGAGAAAGCTCTTAGATTTACCAGAGCCTTATTTAGTTTGGTTCAATCAAAAAGGCTTTCCTAAGGGGAAACTTGGCCGTCAGTTGCAGCTAATGTATGAGATTAAGCTTAATGGGTTGGAAGATATGTTTAGACGATAAGTTAATAACACCAAAGTATTATGCAAAGCGAGCAAATAGTATATACTAATGAATTAAATACTGAACTAAATTTTAGCTTCAGCAGGAGTAGTGGCCCTGGTGGGCAGAGTGTAAATAAAGTAAATACTAAGGTTGAATTGAGGTTTAACATTTCATTATCCAATATTTTGAGCCAAGAAGAAAAATATACTTTATTTGCAAAATTACCAAACCAGATAAATAACGAAAAAGAGTTTATTGTAATTTCTCAGGCCACACGTTCGCAATTACAAAATAAAGAAGATTCAATATTAAAGTTTTACGAAGCAATAAATACGGCACTAAAACCTGTTAAAAAACGAAAGCCCGTTAAAGTTTCTAAATCTGCGAAGGAAAAACGACTAAAGGATAAAAAAGTGATATCTCAAAAGAAGCTACGAAGAAATACGAAGGATGATATATAATGAAAAAAGCCACGAAAACAAATTTCGTGGCTTTTTAATTCTATATAGAAATGGGACTTATTATATAGTTCCCATTTTAACAACCATATCAGCAAGGCGATTAGAATAACCAGCCTCATTATCGTACCAAGAAACAATTTTCACAATATTTCCATTTACCATAGTTAGGTCTGCATCAAATATTGAAGAGTGAGTATTGCCAACAACATCAATAGAAACTATTGGATCAGTACAATATTCTAAAACACCTTTCATTGGACCTTCAGCAGCAGCTTTCATAGCAGCATTGATTTGCTCAACAGTAGGAGTTTTTTCCAAATCACAAGTTAAATCTACAACAGATCCATCAGGAGTAGGAACTCTCATTGCCAAACCATCGAGCTTACCAGCTAATTCAGGAATAACAAGACCGATAGCCTTAGCCGCACCTGTAGAAGTAGGAATAATTGAAACCGCAGCAGAGCGAGCACGACGCAAGTCTTTATGTGGTGAATCCAATATTATTTGGTCATTGGTATAAGAGTGGATAGTATTCATTAATCCTGTCTTAATACCAAAGTTGTCATGTAAAACCTTAGCAACAGGCGAAAGACAATTTGTAGTACAACTAGCATTAGAAACTAAAATATGATCAGCTTTAAGATCATCATCATTAACTCCCATTACAATAGTAGAATCCACATCGTTAGCAGCAGCAGAAGGCACACTTAAAAGAACCTTTTTAGCACCAGCCTCTATATGCAACATCATTTGCTCACGCTTACGGAATATACCTGTACATTCAGCTACAATATCAACACCTAAATCTCCCCAAGGAAGATCACCAGGATTACGCTCTGAATAAACACGGATTTTCTTTCCATTAATTACTAAATACTCTCCATCTACAGTTACGGTTCCATCAAATTTACCATGTACTGAATCATACTTTAATAAGTGTGCTAATGTTTTTGTATCTGTTAAGTCATTGAAAGCAACAACTTCTACATTTTCTTTCTTTAATAATGCACGGAAAGTAATTCTTCCAATTCTTCCAAAACCATTAATAGCTACTTTTACTTTTGTCATACTAATTAATATTTATTATTGTTATTAATATCATTGTAATAATATCTGGCAAAAGTAAGAATTATTTATTGGAAATTAGTAAATAA
>JAOZSY010000293.1 GCA_029939445.1 Bacteroidales bacterium | reverse complement strand
CGTTATGCAGCAATTTCCCCTGAGCATCAAGTATAACTACTTTACATCCACTCCTAAACCCTGGATCAATTGCTAAGCATATTTTTTGTCCCAGTGGAGCAGTCATAAGCAGTTGCCTAAGGTTTTCCGCAAAAATATTTATTGCCTTTATATCGGCTTTTTCTTTTAGTTCAGTTCTAAAATCATTTTCCAAAGAACTTGATAGGAGTCTTTTATAGGAGTCTTTTATGGCAATGGAAATTTCTTCAGAAGAAACAGAATTGGGCTTTATAACATAATCTTCAATACTTTTAATAGCATAATCGTCGTCAATACCAATTTTCAGCCGCAAAATACCCTCTTTCTCACCTCTCAAAAGTGCTAATATTCTATGACTAGGAGCTTTACTCATTCTCTCATCCCAGTCGTAATATGGCTTATACTTTCCTTGTTCATCTTCGGCTTTAGTTTTCTTCTTTGAAGAAATAATTGCATTTCGTTGCCAAAGCCTACGCATATTTTTTCGCACCGCAGTACGTTCGT
The DNA here is from genome assembly GCA_029939445.1 of Bacteroidales bacterium. Lineage (GTDB taxonomy): Bacteria > Bacteroidota > Bacteroidia > Bacteroidales > UBA1556 > UBA6267. The sequence goes on along the minus strand of JAOZSY010000293.1, from coordinate 2,551 downwards.
TTATCCACTCAGCAATAATATCAAGAGCGCCACTAATTGCCATATCAGCATCATCAATATCGGCGTGTTTTGTATATCTTTCTGCTTGGAAATAGAAATCAGGTGTATTCTGACTCATTATTATCTTAGCCAAAGGTTCTAACCCTCTTTCTTTTGCAGTGCTTGCTTTGGTCTTTCGCTTTGGTTTATAAGGCAAATAAATATCTTCAACTTCACTTAAATATTTTGCTTCAATAATCTTTTGCTTTATTCCATCGGTGAGCAATTCTTGCTTTTCGATACTTGCAATTACATAGTTTTTTCTCTTTTCTAGTTCAGTATATAATTGGTAAGCATCACGGATTTCTTCAATAGCAACCTCATCAAGGCCACTAGTTGCTTCTTTACGATACCTTGCAATAAATGGAATGCTTGCTCCTTTATCAAGAAGCTCAATTGTGCCTTGAACAGCTTTCCTGTCAAGATTTAGCTTTTTAGAAATATGTGATATCATTTCTTAATGTTTAGTTGTAAATTATCAATTAAACATTAATAATTGATAATTAATAATCATTTAGTCCATTTTAAGGACAGCAAGAAAGGCGTTTTGAGGAACTTGAACATTTCCTACTTGACGCATACGTTTTTTACCCTTTTTTTGCTTTTCAAGAAGTTTACGTTTACGAGAAATATCACCACCGTAACATTTAGCGGTTACATCTTTACGAACAGCTTTTACGGTTTCTCTTGATATAATTTTGGAGCCTATAGCTGCTTGTATTGCTATATCAAATTGCTGACGAGGAATAAGTTCCTTAAGTTTAGAGCATATTTTCTTACCAAATGTATAAGCATTATCATGATGAAGAAGTGTGCTTAAAGCATCAACATAATCACCATTTAACAATATATCAAGTCGAATTAATTTTGCTTGCTGAAAACCATTTAAGTGATAATCAAAAGAAGCATAGCCCTTTGAAATACTTTTAAGCCTATCGTAAAAATCAAATACAATTTCACCCAAAGGCATATCAAAAGTAAGCTCAACTCTATTGCTAGTAAGGAATATTGTGTTCTTTAAAATACCGCGTTTATCGAGGCATAATTTCATTACAGGACCCAAATACTCACTCTGAAGAATTACTTGAGCGCTAATTAGAGGCTCTTCAATAAAGTCAATTGCAGAAATATCTGGCAAGCCCGATGGGTTATAAACCATAAGCTCTTCACCTCTTCGTGTATGCACTTTATATGATACGTTTGGAACAGTAGTAATTACATTCATGTCGAACTCACGATCGAGTCGTTCCTGAATAATTTCCATATGCAATAATCCAAGAAAACCACAACGGAAACCAAAGCCTAAAGCCATAGAAGATTCTGGCTCATAAGTAAGCGAAGCATCATTAAGCTGAAGTTTCTCCATGGCAGCGCGCAAGTCCTCATAATCCTCAGCATCTACAGGATACACGCCCGCAAATACCATAGGTTTCACATCCTCAAAACCACCAATAGCTGAATCGCAAGGGTTTTCTTTATGGGTAATTGTATCTCCAACTTTCACTTCTTTAGAAGCTTTTATTCCAGAAATGATGTATCCTACATCACCAGCTTTAAGATCTTTACGTGGTTCCAAACCGAGTTTAAGAGCACCAACCTCATCCGCTTTATATTCTTTATTTGTATTAAAAAACTTTACTAATTCACCTTTTTTTACAGTACCATTAATGATCTTTACATAGGCAATAATTCCTCGAAAAGAGTTAAAAACTGAATCAAAAATCATTGCTTGAAGTGGAGCTTTAGGGTCTCCTTTTGGCGCTGGAACTACATCAATTATAGCATCCAATATTTTATCAACACCATATCCAGTTTTACCACTGGCTTCAATAATATCGTCAATATCACAGCCCAATAAATCCACTATTTGGTCAGCAACTTCCAATGGATTAGCATTAGGTAAATCCATTTTATTCATTACCGGAATAATCTCTAAATCATTGTCAATAGCAAGGTATAAATTAGATATTGTTTGTGCTTGAATCCCCTGTGTTGCATCAACAATTAGTAAAGCACCTTCGCAAGCTGCAATAGAACGTGATACTTCGTAAGAAAAATCTACGTGTCCCGGAGTGTCAATTAAGTTTAGAATATAATCAGTTTTATCACGTTTATGTTCCATTTGAATGGCGTGACTTTTTATGGTAATACCTCTCTCGCGTTCAAGCTCCATATCGTCAAGTACCTGTGCTTGTAAATCTCTTGCCGATATAGTATCGGTATATTCTAAAAGACGATCAGCCAAGGTGCTTTTGCCATGATCAATATGTGCTATTATGCAGAAGTTACGAATGTTTTTCATAGTGTATTTCATTATTCATATTCAGAGATTAGAGTTTTCTGATTTTTTTTAAAACCAGACTATTATTGGCAATAATTGTATATAAAACTCCTGAATATATTGATTTGCAAAAGTACTAATTTCTTAGGTTGCAATTACTCCCACTTTTGGTGATGATTATTTGATTTTATTGCATAAAAAAACTCCATCATATCTTATAATGATGGAGTT
>JAOZSY010000292.1 GCA_029939445.1 Bacteroidales bacterium | reverse complement strand
GTTTAAAGACGATAGGGGTAATTAATATTAGTGGGTTTAATCTATATTGAATTACAGCAAATAACATAAAAATAAGTAACCAAAAATTATATAATTGGAACAAACGGTAGTATTCATAGTAATAGCCTTTATTTTAGTCTCTCTATACTTTAGTTGGATGGGAACTGCTATGACTTTTATGCTTGGCACTTTAGTGTTAGGGTTATTTGGAATATTGACTCCAAAAGAGATTCTTATTGGATTTGGTAATGAGCAGATATGGCTGATTATAGTATTATTAATTATTGGCGATATCATTAGAAAAAAGGGAATACTTAATAGATTTTTTAATTATTTTTTGAATAGAGAAAACTCAAGTACTAAAATGTTTCGATTGAGAATGATGATTGCAGTAGCACCCCTTTCTTCGTTCTTAAATAATACTCCATTAGTTGCCATATTAATGCCTTATGTTTCTAATTGGGGAAATCGCTATGATGTAGCTTCATCAAAACTTTTAATACCACTATCTTATGCTGCAATATTAGGTGGAACATTGACTCTTATTGGAACTTCCACTAACCTTATTGTAAATGGTTTTGTAGAGAGCCAAACACTTTATTCGGAGAATCTTTCTCTTTCAATGTTTGACTTCACTCTTGTTGGTTTGCCTATGTTGATTATTGGCATTTTGTATTTATACTTCTTTTCTGATTTATTATTGCCAGACAGAAAACCTCCAGTAGATGATATATTAGATAATCCACGAAATTATATAGTAGATACAATTGTAAATAAGGGCTCAGACTTAATTGGTAAAAGTGTACAAAATGCAGGCTTAAGAAATCTTAAAGGCTTATTTTTAGCAGAAATTCATAAAAGTAATAAAACTATTTCACCAGTTTTACCTTCACAAATAATTGAGGAAGGAGATGTTCTTTCTTTTGCTGGAGATACTAATACAATTAGTAATAGTCTTACTCAGATTGACGGACTCGAACCTGTTGAATTAGGAGTTTATAAGCATAAAACCGAAACTAAAATGGTAGAAGTAGTGCTTTCTCATAATTCTGATATGGCAGGTAAAACAATTAAAGAGATGGGCTTTAGAGGTAAATTTGACGCTGTGGTTATAGCAGTACATAGAAATGGTGAAAAGGTGACAGGCAAGATAGGAAGCATTCGTTTAAACTCGGGAGATGTTCTATTAATGATAGCTGGAGAAGATTTTACTAAACGAATTAAATCAATTACTGATTTTTATTTATTAACCACCGGACCAACTTATTATAAGCCTCAAATACTTGAAGGAACAATACTAATTGGAGGATTGATACTAGCAATTATTTTATCAATCATGGATGTTTTGCCACTATTTATTGGAGTAAGTATTACGATGATGTTGGCGGTAGCATTTAAGATTGTACATCCTAAAGACCTTAATAGAAGTATAGACTTTAATTTAATAATTATAATTGCATTGTCCCTAGCTCTAGGGACAGCAATGGTAAAATCAGGTGCAGCAGATATTATTGTGCATGGATTAATTCCATTATTTAAACCATTTGGCGTATTGGGAATTATGTTTGGTTTATACTTTATTACGAGTATATTAGCTGCGTATATTACAAATTTAGCTTCTGTAGCTTTAATCTTTCCAATAGCATTGGCTTATGCCCATAGTGAGGCATTAGATCCTATGCCATTTGTATTATTAGTAGCTTTTGCAGCTGCAGCAAATTTTATGACACCTATTGGTTACCAGACTAACTTAATGGTATATGGCCCTGGTGGATATAAATTCACTGATTACTTTAAGATAGGAGCACCTCTTACTGCAATTTATATGATAGTAACTGTAGGAATATTAAACTATTGGTATTTTTAAATATATTTAATAAAACAATAATATGAGTACAACTAACGAAGAAAGAAATATTTATACAACTTTTGATACTATCCTGAAAAGAGAGGATAAGGAGAAATTATTGAATCAAAGATCGTTGGTAATTTGGTTTACAGGCCTTTCTGGATCTGGAAAAACAACCTTAGCACAAAATTTGGAAAAGGTATTATATAAAAAAGGATTCTTGACACAGGTTTTAGATGGTGATAATATCCGTAGTGGAATAAACAATAATTTAAAGTTTACAGAAGCTGATAGATTAGAAAATATTCGAAGAATTGCTGAAGTAAGTAAACTTCTTATTAATAGTGGTGTAATTACGTTAAATAGTTTTATCAGCCCAACCAAAGAAATACGTGATATGGCCAAGGGTATTATTGGAAAAGAGAATTTCTTTGAGATTTATGTGAATGCCCCCATAGAGATTTGCGAAGAGCGAGATGTAAAAGGCCTTTACGAAAAAGCTCGTAGAGGTGAAATAAAAAACTTTACAGGAATTGATTCTCCTTTTGATGCACCTATAGATTGTGATTTGGAGATTAAAACCAATGTATTGAGTATAAAAGATTCTGTGGAATTAATTTTAGAGCAGATTTTGAATAGGATAGAAAGAAAAGTAAAATAGATGAATAAAGAATTAATAAATTCAGTACTAAAGGCTGGTGAAAAAATCCTAGAAATCTATCACTCAGCTGATTTTGGGGTAGAAACAAAGAAAGATGATTCACCCCTAACGAAGGCTGATTTGGCATCGCATAATGAGTTAATGAAGTATTTAGAAACTACTAATACTCCAATCATTAGTGAAGAAGGAGAAGTGCCAAATTATGAGGAGAGAAGGAAATATAAACAATACTGGTTAATTGACCCTTTAGATGGAACAAAAGAATTTATTAAAAAGAACGATGAATTTACCGTAAACGTAGCCTTAATTGAGAATGGGGAACCTATTTTGGGAGTTGTATATGCACCAGTGCTTGGCCACCTGTACTACGGAGAAAAGAACAAAGGAGCCTTTAAAGCTGAGATGAACGCCCCATCTCCCCTTCCCCAAGTCTCCCCCTCTCCTAGTCTCTCCTTCAAAGAGATTAAAACCACGCACCCAAAAGACCACCTAATAATAGTAGCTTCTCGTTCGCATAATAATAAAGAAACGGAAGATTATATAAAAAGGATATCTAAGAATTATAAAAGTTCAGAAATAATATCC
>JAOZSY010000291.1 GCA_029939445.1 Bacteroidales bacterium | reverse complement strand
ATGGATAATATGAATAGAGCTTGGCAGGGCATATTTGCCCGCAATGTTCTTAATATGATTAAGAATGGTGAAGAAGGTTGGGAAGAGAAAACACCTAGATTTGTTTCAAACTATATTATTAATAACAAACTTTTTGGGTATTATAAAAAAGAAACTAACAATAAATGAATCGCATAAAATTAATAAGCATTTTAGGTTTTATAGTAATATTATTATCAAGTTGTCAAAAAGAACCTACGGCATCATTTAGTGTTTCAGATTCTAATATTAGAACTAACGACACTGTTTATTTTACAAACACATCTACCGATGGGTTTAGTTATTTATGGGATTTTGGAGACGGAAGTACTTCAAATACAAGAAATCCATTTCATATTTATAGTGAAGATAACTCCTATAATGTTTCTCTAACTGCCATGTCGGCAAATGAAAATAAAACAGATAAAGCAACACAACTAATTACCGTAGCACATCAAACTGATTTATTATTTCATGTGGTATATTATGGCACCTCCACTTTAGTTAATAATTGCTATGTTAGGATATACACTAATAAAGATGACTATTCTACTGGCAATAACCGAGTTGGAATTGATACAACTGATAATTCGGGAATAGCACGATTTAATGGATTAGAACCAATTAAGTATTATGTATCTGCCTTTAGATTTAGTGATAATGGATCTGGTTATTGGTCAAATACTAATCTTGCATATGTTACTAGCACATTAGAAAAAAATAAATTAAACCAATATATTCTATATGTTGCACATATTTATAAGAACAAAGGACGTAATGAGCTGATAATAAAAGGTATTAGCCCTATACTACCTTCCATCTAGACACTGTTTATTAACGCTATAGGTAGTTTATTTTTATGCAAAAAATACCTAATAAATACCTAATCCTACTTATAAAAATACCTAAGTTATTTTGTAATTTTGCCATGTTCAAAAAAAAATATCAATATATATTCAAGAAAAGAGTTTGTCTCACCTGAGATAAACTCTTTTTCTTTTATAATAGAATAGTTCAAATATATTATATTTGTTAATTCAAATATACACTATGAAAACAATTATCAATAATACTGACGAAAAAGGTAGATTAATTACTATTGACATAGTAAAGGCAAATATATATGCAATATTAAGTTTAATCCCTATTATTATTATTTTTGGTTTACCTTTCTTTATTATATGGAAAGATAAATACAGCTTAACAAATATATCCACTTATATACATAACATAGGAGCATCAGGCATTGCAACAATCTCAATAAAGCTTATTATCGTAACATTATTAGGAGTGGTTATGCATGAGTTAATACATGGAATTACATGGTCTTTTTTTACAAAAAGAGGATGGAGATCTATAAGTTTTGGCTTTATATGGCAAATGCTTACACCTTACTGCCACTGTTCCGAGCCTCTAACAGTAAAGCATTATATTTTGGGCTCAGTAATGCCTGGAATTATATTAGGGCAGATTCCTGCATTAGTAGCAATACAAAATGGTAATATTTTTTTATTACTATTTGGAATCTTCTTTAGTATTGCTGCAGTGGGAGATTATATGATAGTATTTCTTTTACGAAATGAGGCTAGTGATTCATTAATACTAGACCATGAAACAGAAGTCGGTTGTTGGCTTTTAGAAGATAATTCCAAAAAAAAAGATGGTTAAAACCATCATTTATTTTATAATATAAGTTAATATCTAGAGTTCCCAACCAATTCCAAAGGTATATACATAATCATCAGGATACATTCCTTCTAATGGTTTAGTATCATATTTATAATCTATACTTCCTTTGATATAAAAATCACGAGGCAAATCATACTTAATTGTAAAATTATACGTAGAACGAATACGATAACTCTCTGTAATACTAGGGAAAATATTTATTTTTAAGAAAAGATTCAAATCATCAATATCAAACATATTATATTCAATGCCAAATTTACCTTCAATATTCTTCCTGTCTGATAGTGAATCAGGAATATAATTCTCTAACGTACGTGCAATACCAATATCTGTATTCAAATAAATCCTATTTGTATGTATTAAGTACTTACCTATACTAGCACTATATGTACTACGCAACTTAATATCCTGAGCGTTATTAGTAAATAGATTTGTTGTTATTTTAGCATAATAATCTTTCGGAAAAAATCTTTCTCCCGTTACTTCTCCTTCTTGACGATTTGTACTTTCGATATTATCTTGTGAACTAAGTAGTGCATTATAAAACCCTTTTAATCCCCATTTACTCATAATATAATCAACGTTTAAACTTCCATTTAAACTTTGCAAATTATTAGCCTTTGATAATGAATACCCAAAATCCATTGAAAGATTCATTACATCTAAGAAACTTCCACCATCAACTTGTTTAAGATAAACCAATTGATTAGGGTCAATACTAACAGTCCCTACTTCCTTATCCTCTATAATTAGTTTATTTATCATCGTATCTTTTCTTATAGTACCATACAAACGGCTCCCATCAGTTAAGGTAAATCTAAATAAACGAGAAGAAACAATCTTATTTACCTCTAACCAAGTAATTGTAAAATCGTCATCACTAAAACTAGTTCCCATAGTAATAGTCCCATGGTTCATCTCTTTAATTTCTCCATGCAGCACTGTTCCATCTTTTGCCACTAAAGTATCTTGAGAATATGCAGAGAAGCCTATAATAGTGAATATGAAAAACAAGATAATTGTAATAATTTTCATTTTTAATAATATCTTAAGAGTTAAATTTAATTTTTTATAATAATTTGCAAATGTACAGTTTAATAAATATATCTTTACAATAAAATGAACCATGTTAACATTTTTTTTAAAGAGATGAATTTTTACACTAGCTAAATAGCTTATTTTTGTATTAACTAAAAAAGAATATATTTATGAACAAATCAGATGGCTTTTTTTCAAACTTTAAAGGAGATGCATTAGGTGGTATTACTGCCGGAATAGTAGCTTTGCCTTTAGCATTAGCATTTGGTGCGCAAACTGAATTAGGAGCAATAGCAGGTCTTTATGGCGCAATAGCTTTAGGGGTTTTAGCGGCTATATTTGGAGGAACAAAAACTCAAATTAGTGGACC
>JAOZSY010000290.1 GCA_029939445.1 Bacteroidales bacterium | reverse complement strand
GGAACGCGATGGTCCCGAACAGTTGTCGGGAGCGCACCAGCACCACTATGGTATTCGCGCGATATCGGGGTCTATGATGTGTTTCTTTGTAGGTTTATGCAGTACCATTAAATTATATATTTATTATGAAAAATAAACCTAAAATGTAAGTAGTATTTCCTTGTTATCTAGAACTATGCGATGAAATTGGCGTGGGATTAGCCTTGCAAGTAACGTGCCGCATGTATAAATCGTTTTAGTGTTGCGCCTGCGGCTTATGATTTATACATGGTGTTCTTAATCGGCTTGCTTTGCCTCAATTTGCATTGGCCTTTTTTAGCTGATTATGAACGAGTAAATATAATGACAAGTCATGTTATTTTCACTATATATTATTATCACTTATTATGGTATTTAATTAGTATTCAAACGTATAGCCAATAATTAATTATTAAACGCTTGTAAAATATTAAATTAGTGATTGTAAAGGTAAAATATATGATTGATACTATTATTTATCTTTTTTATATTTGTAAACTGCGTAAAATGGAATATAAATTAGTGCTAAGCCTGTCAAGCCAAAGGCAAAAGTAATAGTAGCTCCTGGCCAATGCATTATTTTAAATAGTATGCCTATTAATGTTAAGCTGCTGAATAATGCTCCCGAAATAAATACAATTTTCTTCATATATGATATTATTATGTGAATTTTTTATTCTATTAGTTAATTATATTCAACAAATTTAATAAAAAACATAATATCATTTAGATAAGTTTTAATATGTTGCTTTTGAGTAAAATAAATTTACTATTGACTTTTTATGATTTTTATTGTATATTGTGCTCTGTATTGCAATAGGTTTAATTAAAAGTTCATTCTATTTATTTTTTAATACTTATGATAGCATAGTTTGAATAAAAAATCTATTTCTTTATTATAAAATAACTAGGTAGAAATTATTATAAACTTAAAATAAAAACTATGGAAAAGGTATTGAATTTATTTGACGACCAGCATTGGGAAAATGCTGATGAGTACTTTAATGGTACGTTAAGAAAGGTGTTGAGGGATGAAGAAGGTTATAAAACCATTCTTTTAAGATTACCAAAAAACTTTAAAATGGCACCACATACTCACCTTGTTACAGAGCAGAATTTTGTTGTTGATGGGCAGTATACTTATAAGGGGGAGGTTTATGCTAAGGGAACATATCAGATATTTAGGCCCCACGATGAGCATGGCCCTTTTGAGTCCAAAGAGGGAGCTACAATATTAGTTATTTGGGATAAATAATAAGTAGTGTATTGTAAAGTGAAATACCTACTTTTGCAATCTAATAAATTTATTAAGTTGCAATGAAGTTTGAACAATACGATATATCAGATAAACTACAAAGGAGTATAGCTGATGCGGGTTTTCGCCGACCTACGGATATACAATATAAGTCTATGCCTGCAATTTTGCGAGGTGAAGATGTGCTTGCAATAGCACAAACTGGTACAGGAAAAACTGCTGCATTTGCAATTCCAATTCTAAATACTCTAATAAATAGGAAGGCAAAGAGTAATACAAATGCGGTGCGATGTGTTGTTATTGCGCCAACTCATGAGTTAGCATTACAGCTAGAAAAAGTATTTATTTCTTTGGCAAAATACACTGATTTATCAATTCTTAGTATATATGGAGGTGTAGATCAAACGCCACAAAAAGCAAAGCTTAACGAAGGTGTAGATATTCTTATTGCTACTCCTGGTCGTTTGTTTGACTTGCGTAGCCAAGGAGATTTAGACCTTTCTGCGGTGGAGATATTAATTTTGGACGAAGCAGACCATATGTTAGATATGGGATTTATTAATGATATTAGAGATTTAATAAAGTTTATTCCTAAAAAGCGTCAAACATTATTCTTTTCTGCAACAATTAATAAATCCATAAAAAAGCTTGCTTATTCATTAGTTCGCAATGCCATAAGAATACAGATATCGCCAAAAGACCCTGTGGCAAAAAATATTGACCATGCTAAGGCTTTTGTAGAGATGGATGATAAGCGCTTCTTTTTGGAAGATGTAATAAAAAGTGAACCAGATAAGAAGATTTTGGTTTTTGTACGTACAAAAGTTCGTGCCGAAAGAGTAAAAAAAGCCATGGAAAGGGTAGAGATTGACACAGATACAATCCATAGTGATAAAACACAGGATGAGCGCCTTGATAATATGGAGCGATTTCGCAATGGAGAACTAAAAATACTTATTGCTACCGATGTAAGTGCTAGGGGAATAGATATTCCTAATGTGGATTTTGTAATAAATTATGATTTGCCAGAAACCCCAGAGAATTATGTGCATAGAGTAGGGCGTACTGGTCGTGGCGACAGTAAAGGACAAGCTATGTCGTTCTGCAGTACCGAGGAATACGATATTCTAGCAGAAATAGAAGAAAGCCTTGGGAAACCCATTAATAAAATGGAGATTTCAAAAACTGATTATAAAAATACAATCAAAATTTCTGGCGAAAAAGATAATGATTGGCAGAAAGTTATGGGCGAAATTGATACCGAAAATCAGCAGGTAAGAAAGAAGAAGAATCGAAAAAAACGTAAATAACTTGAATAATGGTTAATTATTAGTTGTTAATTATTAATGAAGAACGAATAATTAACCATTTATTTTATAATGTTGGATTTTGTAGTTTTAATAATGCTTGTTATAAGTCTAATAATCTCAATAGCATCTTTGTTGATGATTTCAAAGTCATTTTTTAAGATATAATCTGTTTCTTTTAGAAGTTCTAACCAGTATATGGTTTCATTAATTTCTTTTTGAGCGATAGCTAATTTATGAATAAAATCAGGCTTAGATTCTGCAAACTCTGATTCCCTAACCATCGCACCAACACTAGTTCCACTTCTTAATAGTTGTTTTGATAATATGTATTCTTTCTTGGTTTCAACTAAGAATTTATATAGTTTTACAATCTTAATTGCAAAAGCAAAACTCTTTGTTTTAATTACATTATCTCTCATATTCCAATGAATTAAATAATTACAGGACCATTAACAACTAATAATTACCATAACCGGCATTAATAATTAACCATTAACAACTAATAATTACCATAACAGGCATTAATAATTAAC
>JAOZSY010000289.1 GCA_029939445.1 Bacteroidales bacterium | reverse complement strand
ACTGCAGTTCAGTATTTTTCAAATGGAAAAAAGAAATATGAAGGAGCTTATAAAGAAGGAAAGAAGGATGGTAAATTCACTGAATGGTATATCACGGGTAATTTACGTGAGAAAGGAAAATATAAATTAGGCTTGAAAGATGGTAAATGGGAGTTTTACGATAATAGAGGTAGATTGTATAAAAAACAAGGTTTTGAAGAAGGCAAGCCAAGTGGTAAGTGGGTAGAGTATTATATTAGAGGTAATAAGAAAGCTGAAGGTGAGTATAAAGGAGTTCTTAAAGATGGTGTTTGGTCGTATTGGGATAAGAAAGGTGATCTTGTGCTCAAACAAAGGTATAATAATGGAAAAAAAGAAGAAATCTTATTTGATGTTAAATCAGGAGGAGCTTTCCCGAGAAAATAGTGTGGTAAATAGGAGTGTAGATTATAATAAAAACAAAGATATATTTATAATTTGAATGCGTAGTTTTATAACCATATTTTTACTTTTAATAAGCATTTCAGTTTTGGGACAAAAAGCTGAGATATATGGCAGCGTGCTTGATGAAAATGGTAAAGTTTTTGATCCTGCAGTAAATATTGCTCTTAAAGGAATTGCTGGAGGTACTACTACGGATAAAACAGGGAAGTACAAATTAGATATTCCTGCAAATAGTGAAATTGTAGTGCAGTTTTCGCATGTAACACATAAATCAAAGTATAAAACCCTAAACCTTAAAGTAGGAGAGTCTATTAAGTTAAATATTATATTAGATAAATTAATTCAATTTGATACAGTAAATATTACAGCCAAACGACATGAATATACTGGAGTAACTCATATCGATCCTAAAGAAATTGAGGCAATCCCTTCTCCAAGTGGTGATGTAATTAGTGCTTTTGTTAAGCAAATTCCCGGTGTTTATTCTAATAATGAGATGAGTTCACAGTACTCAGTTCGTGGAGGTAATTTTGATGAAAACCTTGTTTATGTAAATGGAATTGAGATTCAACGACCTATGTTGGTGAAATCAGGGCAGCAAGAGGGAATGAATTTTGCAAATGCTGACTTGGTTGATAATATTGAGTTTTCTGCCGGAGGTTTTTCTTCTTATTATGGTGATAAAATGTCTTCGGTAATGGATGTAACCTATAAACGACCAACTAAATTTGGAGGGTCAGCATCTGCTAGTTTACTAGGGGGAAGTGTGCATTTAGAAGGTTCTGCTGCTAAAAATAGACTTCGATATTTAACTGGTATAAGATATAAAACTAATCAATATATACTAAATGCATTGGATACGAAGGGTGATTACCATCCGAGCTTTACTGATATACAGCTTCTTGTTGCTTATGATATTACAGATGATTGGGAATTGAGTTTTTTAGGTAATTATGCAGTGAATAATTATGAGATTATACCTCAAACTCGAGAGACGAATTTTGGCACCATAATGGAAGCTCTTAGATTTACTGTATATTTTGATGGCAAGGAAGTGGATCGCTTTGTTAATTATATGGGTGCTTTAAATTTAAAGTATCATAATAATGAAACAAACTTAGATTTTACGGGTTCGGTTTATCGATCCATAGAAAGTGAAACCTACGATATACAAGGGCAGTATTGGTTAGATGTGTTGCAGAATGACTTGGGGAAGGATGATTTTGGTGATGTTGCATTTAATAAAGGTGTTGGAACTTACCTTAATCATGCCCGCAATGAACTAAATACATGGGTTGCTAGTGTTCAACATCGTGGTAGTAAAGGTAGTTTGCAGTGGGGGTTTAATCTACGTAGAGATATTTTGAATGATCGTCTATCAGAATGGAAGATGATTGATTCGGCTGGTTTTAGTTTGCCACATCCTAATGATAATATTGGAAATGCAGACCCTAATTATTCTCCTAGCAACGAAATACATCTTACAGAAGTAATTAAAGGAAAGCAAAGTCTAAATACAAATAGATTCTCTACTTATTTGATGAATGATTGGCTTTTTCAGAAAAATGATTCAACTAGTATTTATAAACTTAATGCTGGTGCGAGATTAAATTATTGGGATTTTAGCAATGAATTGCTTTTTAGTCCAAGAATTTCTCTATTAATTAAGCCTGCAAAAAATAAGGATATTTCTTATCGAATTGCTACAGGTTTATATTCACAACCTCCATTTTATCGTGAGATGCGTTATCATAATGGAGATATAAACTATAATATAAAGGCTCAGAAGTCTGCTCATTTTGTAATGGGGACAGATTATGTTTTTCAAGCATGGAATCGCCCTTTTAAGCTTACTGCCGAAGCATATGCAAAATATATGTGGGATCTTATTCCGTATGAAATGGAAGATGTTAGATTACGTTACTTTGCTGAGAATAATGCTATTGGTTATGCTGCAGGAATAGATTTTAAGCTTCATGGCGAAATTGTAGAGCATGCCGATAGTTGGGTAGGAGTTTCGTTTATGCAAACTCAAGAAGATATTAAGGACGACTACTACTATGAATATTATAATGCTGCTGGAGAAAAGATAAGTTCGGGAATTACTGTTGATAATGTGCCAGCAGATAGTGTCAAAGTGGAACCTGGTTTTATTCCACGCCCTACTGATCAGAGATTTGTATTTAATCTGTTTTTTCAAGATTATATTCCTGGTTATGAAAAGTTTAAAGTGCATCTTAATTTAGTTTATGCTACTGGTTTGCCCTATGGGCCTCCAACACATAAACGATATCAACAAACAAGGCGAATGCCTGCATATCGTAGAGTTGATATTGGGTTTTCGTGGCAGCTAATAGGGAGTGAGACGGCTCTAAAGGCTAAAAATCCTTTACGAAATCTGAAATCGGCTTGGTTAAGTATAGAAGTGTTTAATCTATTGGAGATAAATAATACTTTATCATATATGTGGATTAGTGATGTAAATGGCAATTACTATTCAATACCTAATTATCTTACTTCACGCCAAATTAATTTGCGTTTAAAAATTGATTTTTAGAAATATACTTTTACATTATTAAGCAAGTTTGATTTGCTTATATCTACTTTGTTGAAGTTTTTAAATCAATACTATTTATATCTTCTCACCAATTCCTTCAAAACGCGCCATTTGCCACACCAAGAAATCCAAAACGC
>JAOZSY010000081.1 GCA_029939445.1 Bacteroidales bacterium | reverse complement strand
GTATTAAAACTCAATGGAATTAGGAATGAACTAGCAATAATATGTAACCAAAACATTGCCGCAATGGGAGAATGCTTTTTTAGTAATGGCTTCAGAATTATCAAAAAGAGAGCATAAGCAAATGTATTACCAAAGATCATCATATTACCCTTAATACTACTTAAATCGCTATTATAATTACCTTGATAGAGTATTAGAATTAATGCGCCAATTGCCCCAAGAGCTACTCCAAGTAATTTATTTTTAGTAAGTTTTATTTTCAGGAAAACAGCACTAAGAGTCATTACAACTATTGGATTACTCACATGTATTGTTGCTGCATCAATAGCAGTGGTGTACTTAAGCCCTGAGAAGAATAAGAACTGATTTAATAGTGTTCCAAACACAGCTGCAATTGCAAATAAACCCAAATCTTTTTTATTGGGCATTGTTTTTTCTTTATCAAAATAATACAATATCCCAAATAAAATAGCGGCTCCAATAGTTCTGAAATACACCAAAGGCAATGTAGCAATGTGATTTGTTAAATCATCAGAAACCCAATAATTTATTGCAAATAATACAGCTGAAACAAATAAGGCGATATGTGCTTTTATCTTTTCGGACATTGTTTTTTGTATGATTGTTAATATTGAATTGCAAAGGTAGAAAAGTTTATCATCTAATTTCACACTTTTACTCTATCCTTCTTCTTTACACATTAACACTTATCACCCCAAAATCAGATAATTTAATAATTCTCCATTTTAGTAATTTAGTAATTTAGCACTTTAATAATTTAGAATGCACAATGAAATACAAACATCTTTTTTTTGATTTAGATCGTACTTTATGGGATTTTGACGCAAACTCCGAGGAAGTACTTATTGATATGTTTAATAAATTTGATATTACTACCCTAGCATGTATCGATTATCAAGAGTTTATTGATAACTATAGAGAGATAAACCATGCTTTATGGGCAAAATATAGAGTTGGAGAAATAACTAAAGAATTTCTAAGTACACAGCGATTTTATGCTACAATGCTGGAATTCAATATTGATAATTGGGAAATGGGAAAAGAAATGGGTGAGTTTTATGTGAAAGAAAGCCCTTATAAAAAGCAGTTGTTCCCAGGCACTATTGAATTATTGGAATCTCTATATCAAAAATACGACTTGCATATTATTACAAATGGATTTGCAGAAGTGCAAACAATTAAGCTTGAGCAAAGTGGTTTAAATAAATATTTTAAGCAAATAATAATAAGTGAAGAAACTGATTGGAAAAAACCAAATCCTAAAATTTTCAATTATTCATTACAAAAAGCTGGTGCATCCGCTGAAGAGAGTATAATGATTGGTGATGACTTAAAAGCCGATATTATTGGCGCTTCAGAAGCTGGTATAGATCAAATATGGGTGAATTTTGACAATACCTATGCTGGATTCAAGCCAACTTATACCGTTGATAGTTTGAAGAAGATTGAAGAGCTTTTGTAGTAGACAGTAGGCAGTCCCCAGTTGGCAGTAGGCAGCCCCCGATAGCTATCGGAATCAGTCACTATTTTAACAGAAACTTATTAATGTATCAAAAGCCTTATCTTTGATAATAAGGCGACAAAGACAAGGCTTTTGAAGGTTTTGAAATAAGGAATTTACGTTTTGTAAATGACTGTTTCAAAAACGAGAATAACGTCTTACATTGAGTTTGCCGAAATGCAGTATTTGTTGTATTATTACAAAGGCTAAAATTTCTCGTCATACTTAGTCCACAACTCATCGCCAAGCAACCAAGCTCTATCCACAACTTTATTTCCCCATTTTTGGGTATAATCCGTTAAGAATACTTTCAATTCTTTATCTTTTTTGGCTTTGGATAATTCCAATGCTTGCTTCTCAATATTTTCTACTTCATTAAACACCTCCTTTTGCATTGGATTCCATACGGCATCCACATCCTTATGCATATCGCCCCAGCGCTGTGCTGCTAATGTTCCCATTCTGTTAAAAGCCCACCAAGCTGAATTGCGAGTAAAACCATTTGTACGACCTGGAGTAGCATAACTATCAGGCAATGCACTTATCGAACAATAAACTGGAACATAAATAGAAGTAGCAATATTATCTTGCGCTAGCCAAACTTTACCACCAATTGCATCAGGTAACCAACTTCTAGATTGAGTAATAGTACCATACATAGTATACCATCTAGCAATAGTACGCTCTCCAAGAAATCTTATACTTCCTGTTTCGTGATTGACACTAAACCAACCTCCATTAATTCTATCCAACTCCAACTGATCGTAAGGCATAAAAGGGTTTGCCAATGGCGAAATTACTTGCTTTCCATCCTTATCGGCAACAGTTTGGTTGCGACGCATATCGTAAGGAGTTCCTTGATAATAATCCTTAAAAAGACTTACCATCATTTTTAGAGTTACTTTCTTTTCTGGCTCTACAGAAAATGGATAATCCTGTGCCGTTGGGCTAAGATGTAAAGACGGAGCTAATATGCTAAGAATTCGCCACTCACGACGACGTGAAGCCACTGACTCACGACTATGAGGCGCATATACGTGGTTAAAACGAAAAGTTTCGCCACTCTTTTTAGACCAAAGGCCCATTTCTTCAGCTACTTTATAAATATTTTTTGAAGCCATAAAATAATCCTTATTCTTAAGATCTATTTCTTTTATGGTACTTGCATTGGCGTTTACACCTACATGATTATCGGGCACGCGTTGCGCAACCCAAACAGCGCCTTTATTTCCTTTTCCAGCACCAACAATTTCCAAGTGCCAAACTTCCTTTGTATCGGCAATGGTAAGTACCTCACCATAGTCCGTCCAGCCATATTCCATTAGTAATTCGTCAGCCATTTCTATTGCGCCTCTTGCAGTGGTTGTTCTTTCGAGCATCAACTGTACCAATCTTTGGCAATCAATAAGCCCATTATTAGATTGTAGAGTATCTCTGCCGCCAAAAGTAGATTCGCCAATTGCCAACTGATGTTCATTCATACTTGGATAAGCAGTATTTAAAAAAGCATAAGTATGTTCTACTTGAGGAATTTCACCAATTTTATTATGAGCATAAATTGGCATTGCCTTAGTATTATCCTGCACTCGCTTATACATTGGTGTTGTGCTTCCTGCTTTATGGTCTTTTGCATCAACCATCTGCATCCATGAGCGAGTTCTATGACTATCATCTGTATGCGATGTCATAACAGAGCCATCATAAGATGCGCCCTTACCAACAGTAATTGTTGTACAACCTTCGGGAACACCACCCATCCAATCAGTTTTATCTTGTTGTGCCTGTGTGCTAACAAAGTTCATTAGCATTAATGCCGAAACAAATATCGCTTGTAATTTTTGCATAATATTATTGTATTTGTATATTTTCTAGATTAAATTTAGCTAGCAAATGTAGGGAATTTTGTAATACGGGGTAGAATGCCCATAAGTCTATTTTTCATCTAGCAAGATGCCCGAGATACTGAAAACCCCGTCATGCTGAGTGATTTTTCTTTTCGAAAAATCGTACCGAAGCAGACGGGGTTTTTGATTGAAGATTGCAGATTAGAGATTTAAGATTGCAGAGTAGTGATTTTATATAACCCACTACTCATAACTTATTCCCCTACAATCCAAATCCTTCTTTTACTATATCTACATAGTCAAGTTTCTCCCAAGTAAATAATTCAACTTCAACTTCAATATCTCCTGAGTATGGAGAGTGAAATCTCTTTTTTACAATACGTGGCGTACGCCCCATATGTCCATAAGCAGCAGATTCAGAATAAATTGGATTTCTAAGTTTAAGTCGTTCTTCTATTGCTGCTGGTCGAAGGTCGAAAATTGCATCAATCTTATCCGCAATCTCTTGATCCGATATACTTACTTTTGAACTACCATAAGTATCCACAAAGATACCCATTGGGCGAGCTACACCAATAGCATAAGAAACCTGTACAAGTATTTCGTCAGCTACACCAGCTGCCACAAGATTTTTAGCAATATGACGTGATGCATAAGCTGCAGAACGGTCAACTTTTGAAGGATCTTTACCAGAGAATGCTCCACCACCGTGAGCTCCTTTTCCTCCGTAAGTATCTACAATAATTTTTCTTCCTGTAAGTCCTGTATCACCATGAGGGCCACCGATTACAAACTTTCCTGTTGGATTTACATGATAAATAATATCGTCATTAAATAAAACCTGCACTGCCTCCGAAGTTAAAGCTTTAACACGAGGAGTAAGGATATTAATAACATCATCCTTAATTTTTGCCAACATTGGCTCATCAGCGTCAAACTCATCATGCTGAGTAGAAACAACTATGGTATTTATTCTTAGTGGTTTATTATTATCACCATATTCAATGGTTACCTGAGACTTAGAATCCGGACGCAAGTAAGTCATATACTTTCCTTCGCGGCGAATTTCGGCAAGTACATATACTAATAAGTGCGATAATTCTAGGGAAACAGGCATATAATTATCAGTTTCGCTACAAGCATAACCGAACATCATTCCTTGGTCTCCTGCTCCTTGTTCTAATTTTTCTTCTCGATCTACTCCTTGTCTAATATCACTAGATTGTTCGTGAATTGCCGATAATACGCCACAAGAATTACCATCAAACATATACTCACTCTTGGTATAGCCAATTTTATTAATAACATTACGCGCTACGCTCTGCACATCAATATAAGTATTGGAGTTTACCTCGCCAGCAAGTACAACTTGACCTGTAGTTACAAGTGTTTCAACCGCTACTTTTGCAGTTTTGTCGTAAGCCAAAAAATTATCAATTATTGCATCAGAAATTTGATCTGATACTTTGTCTGGATGTCCTTCTGAAACGGACTCGGATGTAAATAAATATCCCATTATGTAATTTTTTAAAATTAATATTCAATTTAAAATAATACGTATACAGGGAATTTTGCTTGACTTTGAGGTATGTTTTAGCATTTTTTCCTGTGGTTGCAAGCAATCAAATCCTTCCACGTATATGTAATAAGAGTGCAAAGATAGTATTTTATTTATTAACTCAGCATTAAGTGATAATTATTTTATAATATTTACTAAAACCAAACTCTAATATTTTATAGTATATTTACAAAACCATTTATTATTACCAAATAAGAAGTAAATCTACCAATAAATTTCAGCAGCAGCTATCTGTCTGTATTGCTTCTATACTGGCTTAATATTGGTGATTTATACTCTATAGGTTTTAATTAATAATGAAAATTATAAATAATCTTATTGAAATTTTTTATCCAAAAATATGTTTGGCATGCGAAAGAAGGCTTCTTGACCATGAACGTGTTTTATGCTCTTATTGTGAGTTAAATTTACCCAAAACAAATTTCCATGACCGGGAATCAAACCCTGTTGAAATTCTCTTTTGGGGTAGATGCAATATAGATTCAGCATCGGCATATTACCGATATATAAAGCAAGGCAATGTTCAGAACTTAATTCATAATTTTAAATATAAAGGATATCAAGAAATTGGTTTATACATTGGTGAAATATACGGAAAGCAATTAATGGCTAGCGAAAGATATAAAACTGTAGACCTTATAATACCTGTGCCTTTACATAATAAAAAGCTAAAGATTAGAGGATTTAATCAAAGTGAGGTTTTTGCACATGGCTTATCAAGAAGCATGAAAGCGATAACAGACAGCACTATACTAATTAGGAATATACATACTAGCACTCAGACTAAGAAATCTAGATGGGATAGACATAAAAATGTTTCCAGTATATTCAGTATTAAAAATCCTGAATTGCTAAAAGGAAAACACATAATGATTGTAGATGATGTAATAACAACAGGCTCTACCATAGAATCTTGCGTTAATACTCTTACAGAAATTGAAGATGTTAAAATAAGTGTAATTGCAATAGCCTCAGCAGCTCATTAAATAGTCTTCTTAATAAGCTCTTTCGTTACGACCTTCTATATAGTTAACAAATGCTTGATTTACAACCCTAAAACCACCTGGTGTAGGATAATTTCCTGTAAAATACCAATCTCCCTTATCATTAGGGATTGCTTTATGCAGATTTTCTATACTTTGGTATATAATCTCTACATCAGCATTTATGGATGCTGGAGTTAGCAACTCACTAATTTTCTCAGATATTTGTTCTGCAGTAAAAGGATCATAAATTTCCTTTACAGCATTTATTTGTTCTTCTTTAGGCTTCTTCAATTGCTCAATAGAATTCTTATAAACCCTATTTATAATATTCTCCATACCCTTATCTTTTAATAAAGCTATAGCCGCTTGAAAGGCAATAAAATCATTAAGCTTTGCCATATCAATACCATAACAATCGGGATATCTAATTTGTGGAGCAGAAGAAACTACAATAATACGTTTTGGACCAAGTCGATCCAAAATACGAAGGATACTCTGCTTAAGGGTTGTTCCTCTTACAATACTATCATCTAATATTACCAGATTATCTTTTCCTGGGCGAATTGACCCATAGGTAATATCATAAACATGAGCCACAAGATCGTCTCTATCATTATCTTGAGTAATAAAAGTTCGCATCTTAGCATCCTTTACGGCTACTTTTTCGATACGTGGTTTCATATCAAGAATTTCTTTCAATTTACTATCACTAATATTATTTCCCAGTTGAAGGATTTTATCTTTCTTAACCTCATTGCACTGTGCTTCTAACGCCTGTGCAAGGCCCCTAAAAGCAACAGAAGCCGTATTTGGAATATATGAAAATACTGAATCTTGGATATTATAATTCAAACTTTTCATTACCGCAGGAACCAATAATTTACCCAAAGCTTTTCGCTCTTTGTAAATATCTATATCTGTTCCACGAGAGAAATAAATTCTTTCAAAAGAACATGATTTACGTTCTACGGGCTCAAGTATTTCCTGCTCTGTAAACTCACCATTACGCTTTACAATAAGTGCATGTCCGGGCATTATTTCCTGAATTTTATCAGCACTAACATTAAAAGCCGTTTGTATAACAGGGCGTTCTGAAGCTGCAACTATAATTTCATCATCATGGTACCAAAATGCTGGTCGAATACCTGCAGGATCGCGCAGAATAAATGAATCGCCATGACCCATCATTCCTGCCATTGCATAGCCCCCATCCCACGATTTGGCAGACTTTCTTAAGATATCTGGAATATCCATTTCTTCCACTATCTTATCTGTCATATCCTTTTTGGTATACTTTCCTTTATATTTATCATAAATAGAAGCTACCGCTTCATCTTGAAAATGGCCTATTTTCTCCATTACAGTAATAGTATCAGAAGTTTCAACAGGGTGCTGACCCAATTCAATAAGATTACTGAAAAGCTCATCAACATTTGTAAGATTAAAATTTCCCGCTACAGTAAGGGTACGTGTTTTCCAATTATTATGACGAATAAATGGGTGTAGGTAACGCTCTTCGTTTCCTCCAAAAGTACCATATCTTAGGTGAGCAAGAAAAACCTCTCCAGTAAAATCAGCATTTTCTTTAAGCCAATTTACATCATCAAGTTTACTCTCATCAATTTTTTTTATCTCTGCATATTGCTTATTTATTCTTGCAAAAATATCTTTAATTGGACTTTCGGCAACCGAGCGAACACGATTAATATAACGCATGCCTGGAGGAGTATCAAGTTTTATATTTGCAATACCGGCTCCATCCTGACCTCTATTATGCTGCTTTTCCATAAGCAAATACATCTTATTAAGTCCGTAAAAAGAGGTGCCATATTTAGCTTGATAATACTCTAAAGGCTTTAGTAACCTTACAAATGCAATTCCACATTCGTGTTTAATTTGATCGCTCATACTTGATATCTAATTTGGGTTGTAAAAGTACAGTTTTTTTTAATGCATTGGCTTTTCATTAATGGCAATTTTTGAGAATTTTAAGAAAAAATATAAGCGTATTACTCATTGATTGTCTGATATATAGATAGATTCTAAGCCTATTATTAACCGAGTCAAACTATTATTTCACAATATTAGCCATACAGAATTTATTTTAACATAAATATTAATAAATGAATTTTTTTTGTATATTTGTGCAATAATTTAACACTGACAATACTAAATAACAATGAATACTGTAACAGTTAGCGATTCGGTAAGCGAGATAGTAAGTCGTAAGCCTTTTTTGGAGGAAGCATTAGCTTCTGGTTTGATAAATTTATCTTCATTAGCACGTGACATACACTCAGAAGTGTCGCAACGAATGGATAAAGAAGTAAAGCATGGCGCAATAGTTATGGCTCTTAAAAGGCTTAAACCTGATGTAAACTTTCAAATTAATGAACGTATTAAAAAAGTTGTGGATCTTATGGGTGATATTACTGTTAGGTCTAACTTAGCAGACTTTACTTATAGAAATTCAGATACATTAACAATAAATCAAACAAGATTATTAGAGATAATAAGTAAGAGAAAAGAGATTTTCTATACTTTCTCTCAAGGAATTTACGAAACAACAATCATACTTAGCAACATTATAGAAGACGAAGTAAATGAAGTTTTTATAGATGAATATCTAACTTTTAAAATTGATAATTTATCTTCCATAACTATTAAGCTTCCTGAGGAGAATACTTCTGTTTTTGGTGTTTATTACCATATCCTTAAGAAGTTAGCTTACGAAGGTATTAATATTTTAGAGATAGTTTCAACAACCCATGAGTTTACTATTATTGTAAATGATGATGATGTTGATGCTGCTTTCTCTGTATTAAAAAGATTAAAACACGATAAATTATAGATATCGGTTTGCATAGAAAGAACAGAGGCTGTTTTAATTTAATATTGAGACAGCCTCTTTTTTTGTACACCAAAATCTTCTAAAGTAGTTTTCTGAGTACATTACAAAAATAATGATGTATCACAAATAGTAATTTCCTGTCATATACAGATAAGAATAGTTTTATTAAAACCAAGTTGATTTTATAAAAAAGCTCATTAATAATAATTATCAATGAGCTTTTTTTGACATATTTTTATACTACAAAAGATTATTTATTATTATAACCTCTCATAATTCCTCTTTTAGAATTAAGAATAAAAGAAATAATTTCGTCACGCTCAGGGCTTGCTGGCATTTCGGCCTCAATAACTCTAACTGCCTGAGAAACATTATTTTTCTTTTGGAACAGTATTCTAAAAATAGCCTGAATCTCATTAATCTTGGCTGAGGTAAAACCTCTACGGCGCAATCCAATAGAATTAATACCAACATAAGAAACGGGCTCACGCCCAGCTTTCGAAAATGGAGGGACGTCTTTACGAACTAAAGAACCTCCGGAAATCATACTATGAGCTCCAATATTTACAAACTGATGCACTGCTACCATACCGCCAACAATTGCAAAATCCTCAACAGTAATATGTCCTGCTAGAGTTGTTGCATTTGCAAGTATACAGTTATTTCCAACTATACAATCATGGGCAACGTGCACATAAGCCATAATAAGGTTATTATCACCAATGGTGGTTTCCATATTTGCTATAGTTCCTCTATTTACCGTTACAAATTCTCTAATGATATTATTGTCACCTATACGGACAATACTCTCTTCATTATCAAATTTCAAATCTTGAGGCACTGCTGAAATTACTGCTCCAGGAAAAATCTTATTATTCTTTCCAATTCTAGCGCCTTCCATAATTGTAACATTGGATCCTATCCAAGTTCCCTCTCCTATTTCAACATTTTTGTCGATAAAAACAAATGGCTCTACAACTACTGTAGATGCTAATTTTGCTTGAGGATGTACGTATGCTAATGGTTGATTCATAATTTCTTATACTTTATTTTTTACAATTTGTGCTAATAATTCCGCCTCCATTACAACTTTTCCTCCTACCCATGCTTTGCCTCCCATATGGCATAATCCTCGGCGTACTGGTGATAATAATTTTAAATCAAAAATGATAGTATCACCAGGTACAACTTTTTTGCGAAGGCGAACATTATCCATTTTAAGGAAATAGGTGCTATATGCCTCTGGCTCATCAAGTTGGCTTAAAACAAGAATACCTCCAGCTTGAGCCATAGCCTCTACTTGTAGTACGCCTGGCATAACCGGTTCTTCTGGGAAATGCCCAACAAAGAAATCTTCATTACCACTAACATTTTTTACACCAATTACCGAATCGCTAGTTACTTCCATTATTTTATCAATAAGAAGAAAAGGATTACGATGTGGCAATAGCTTTTTGATATCATTAATATCATACAGTGGCTTTGCATTAAGATCAATTTGTGGTGGCCCATCATTATGACGCTTAATATAAGAACGAATTTTCTTAGCAAAAGCAACATTTGATTCATGACCTGGACGAGAAGCAATTATTCTACCTTTTATTGGCATTCCTACCAATGCTAAATCACCAATTACATCTAGTAATTTATGGCGAGCTGCCTCATTATCAAATTTAAGTTCTAGATTATTCAAAATACCCTTTTGCATAACTTCCACTGTTGGCTTATTAAATAATGTAGCCAATCTTTCTAGCTCTGCATCCGATACTTGCTTATTTACAAATACTATAGCATTACTTAAATCACCACCTTTAATAAGATTGTTATCAAGTAAATACTCTAACTCATGTAAGAAAACAAAAG
>JAOZSY010000080.1 GCA_029939445.1 Bacteroidales bacterium | reverse complement strand
TTAATTAAAATATGCGATTACTAGTTATTATATGGTTTGTCTTATTAAGTAATATTACTTTGTTTTCACAACATGTTTCTAAAAAAGAAGTGTTGGTAATCAAAGAAAAATTTGAGCAATCATATAACATCTCGTCAAAATATTTCCAAGAAAAAATTATTATTGATAATAATGATACTTTAGCTTTTGTATATAATTACTTGAATGCCTTTGTTGTTATTAGCGCAGATAAACAACTCCCTCCGATTAAGGCATACTCTATAGAAAACAGTTTCCCCAAAGCAGATAAAAATTCCAAAATAAACTTTGAAGATATTATAATTGATGATTTAAGCAATTTCTTAAAAAGATGCTCTAATGACTCAAAAAGCAATGAATATAGGACGAAAAACCTATTGCAATGGGAAGAAATTAAGACTAATGGAATTAAGGATACTAAAAGTGACTACGGTCCATTTTTAGGTAATATTTATGGTCAGGTTAATTGTAAAAATGACTTAGGTAATACTGTTAATGTAACCAATTATTATACTCCAAGTAATTATGCCGTTGGTTGTGTAGCAATTACATTTGTAGAGTTATTACAATATCACGAATGGCCACGAATAGGCGTAGGTAGCCATTCATATTATGATAATTATGGTTCTACAAAAGGAAATAATAGTGCTGATTTTGATGAAAAGTATTATAATTGGTCATTAATATTGGATGAGTATCATACAAAAAACACCTCTAGTAAGGAGAGGGCTGAATTAGGTAATATATCATATCATTGTGCTGTTTCTGTGGATATGGACTTTGAATATAATGGTTCAACCTCTAATATTAATAGAATACCTGCAGCAGCAAAAAAACACTTTAGATTTACTTCTAGACATATTTCTGAATCAAGTAGTGGGTTTTGGAATACTGTAGATGATAATATAATTAAAGGATTACCAGTGCAATTTGCGATTTATACAAGTTCGGGTGCAGGACATGCTGTTGTATGCGATGGGCTAAAATCTAGTAGCGACCTATATCACCTTAATATGGGTTGGTGGGGAAATTCAAATAATTGGTATACTATTCAAGGAAGCTTTAATGCGGGAGGTTATAGTAATATAACAGCTGGTGTTGTAGATTTTATTCCTGTTGTAGAAATAGGAGAACCTAAATTAAATATTAATGATGAGACAGTAGAACTTGAATGGTATTACCCAACTACCGTAACGCCTGATGCATACCAACTACAAGTTAAAAAAGGCTCGTCTAATTGGGAAGATTTAGAAGATAATATTACTGAGAAAACATACTCTTATAAATATGATAATACTGAAATTCATAATTTTAGAGTTCGTGCAAAATGTTTTGGAAATTGGATTGATGATTCTTGGTCTGAATATGAAGATATTAATATACAGAATGAGCTAGATAATCAAGTTTCAGAGGAGCTCGCGATATATCCAACAATTGTGAAAGATAAACTTACAATTGAATCTAAGTATTTGTCGGGAAGCACTATCGAATTGTTTGATCTATTGGGAAACAGAACATATATTAATATACTTTCATCAAGTTTTGGTAAATCAAAAATTGAGATTAATGTAGGGTATTTGAATCAAGGGATGTATATATTTAGATTGCAGAATGGAGACACTATGCAAACATCACAAATAATAAAATTATAACTAGAATAATAATGAAAAACACAAATTGGGAAATAATTGCAAAGAATCTTGCTGGTGAAACGACTAAGGAAGAAGAGGCGATGATTACTAAGATGCGAAATGAGGACCTAAAGTTTGATTTAGCATATTTAGATTCCAAAAAGATATGGAACACCCTTAATAAGCCTAAGTACAGCTTTAATAGGAAGAGAATTGTTTTTATAAGAGACCAAAAAATTAAACAGGCAAAGAGTCAATATGCGAAAAGGTTTATTGCTAAAGCAATTCAATATGCTGCTGTTGTTGTTGGTTTGTTAGTAGCTGTATTATTCACATATAATGACCTTAATAGTGAAGTAGTTTATACTACTGACAATAGTAAGAATGTAGTTCTTCCTGATGGGTCTACTATAATACTGAATAATGATGCTATAATATCCTATAATAATTCTTTAATAATGGGCTTTCAACGAAGAGTAAAGATTATTGAAGGCTCTGCTTATTTTTCGATAGCGAAGCAGCAAGGAGAGAATTTTGTAGTAAATACAGAAAACTATGACATAGAGGTGTTTGGTACTAAGTTTAATGTAAGTAATGATGATGATATTACAACGGTAACTCTTGATGAAGGGAAAGTTAGACTTTGTGAATATTCTGCTGTAGGAATTGATAATATTACAATGTTGCCTGGTGATGAGGTGTCGTATGGCGCTCATATGACCCAGCCAGTTTTGTGTAAAGTTAATTCAAATGTTTCTAAATACTGGATGAAATCACGTCTTGAGTTTGACCAGTATTCAATTGAGGATTTGAAAGAAATATTTAAAAAATATTATAATAAGGAACTTATACTTGATGGAACAGATATTCAAATGAGTAAAGTTGGAGGCTCTGCACCCACTGATGATGTAGAACTAATTGTTAAAGCTCTTTCTAAAATATTTAAAAGGGAATTAATAATTAGAAAAGACAGTATTATACTAAAATAGAACACAAAATAAATTACATATAACAAACAAATTGACTATGAACAAATTTTTAATCTATTTGATTTTTACTTTTATTGGCATTTTAAGTTTTGCAAATGTTAATGATGTAAGGTATCAAAGTAAAACAATTTCTATCGAACAGGTAGTTGACGATTTGGAGAGTAAATTCCAAGTAATGGTTACTTATGAATCGAAGATTAAATTATCAATTAATCAAAATGAAGCCAATGAATTACTAAATTCTAAAAGTATTGTTTCAGCATTGGATGAACTTTCGGCAAATAATAATCTTGAGTACGAAAAATTACGCGATGATTATTATGTATTGACTAATGTTGATAATAAAACTGAAGAAGTTATAGCGCCTTCCCCTATTATGGAGGAGAACTTAAAAATAATAACAGGTGTAGTGTCTGATGATCAAGGAAATACCTTGCCAGGAGCAACTATATACCTTAAGGGTGATAAGAGTTATCATGCCATTACCAATATGGATGGAGAATATACAATAAGTGTTCCTAAGGGTTCAACTGAATTGGTTTTCAGTTATGTTGGTTTCGAAGATATGGTGATAACTATAGGAGAATCAAATGAGCTTAATGTTTCAATGAATACGGACTCTAAAGAGTTAGAAGCAGTTGTTGTATCAGGTGTTGCTGGTAGAACTTCTAGAAAGAAGCTTACAGTTACAGTAGCACATGTAGATGCAGAAACACTACAACGTGTTCCTGCAACTTCTGCATCTAGTGCTTTGCAAGGAAAAGTTGCTGGAGTTTCAGTTAAATCTACAAGTGGTCAGCCAGGTTCTGGAAGTACTATTCAGTTAAGAGGAGCGACTTCTCTTTTGGGAAATAACTCACCATTAATTATTGTAGATGGTATTATGGTTCAAACTTCTTTAGCGGATATGAACTCTGATGATATAGAGAGTATTGAAGTAGTTAAAGGAGCTGCCGCATCTGCATTATATGGTTCAAGAGCTGCTGGTGGTGTTATTGTAATTACTACGCGAAGAGGAAGTAAAACTGAAGAATCATATGAAATAGTATTAAGAAATGAAATTGGTAGATCTAGTTTGGTAAAAAATATTGATCAATCTAATCACCACCCGTATAAACTTGATGGAGAAGGAATAGGCTATACTAAGTACGAAGGTGTTGTATATGATGATGATGGTAATGTGTTAAGTGGTAGTAGAACTCTTACTGATTCTGCTTATAGCGACCAGCCATATTGGAATGTATATGATAATCAAGATAAGTTCTTTAAGAATGGATTGTTTTATACTAACTTTGTAGGTGTTGCAACAAAAGCTAAAACATCAAATCTGTATTTTTCTTTTGAAAATCACCATAATGAAGGTATTATTTATAATACTAATGGTTACACAAGAAGGAATTACCGATTTAATTCAGATACAAAAATTGGGAAAAGAATAAAACTATCTACTTCTAATTTATATATTACCTCTTCTTCTGATAAGCCTGGTTCAAATGGTAGCTTTCACGATTTACTATTTGTAAACCCTGATGTAGACCTTGAAAAAGTAGATGCAGAAGGAAACCTAATTGTAGATCCTGATCCATGGAGTATTGATGAAAACCCACTTTATCCTTTAGAATATAGAGATAGAAGTGAAAATAAAAGTACATTTATGACAAGCCTTAATGCGAAAGTTATTATTACAGATTGGATGAATTGGGATACTAGATATAGCTATGAGTACTTTAATAAAAAGTATAATACATATACTCCTAAAGGATATATGTATGGAGGAGGAGCTGATCAAGATGGTAGTATTTATATGAGTAATTATATTGCTAAAAACCAAACTTTTCAAACGACATTAAATATTAATAAAATATTAGGAGATGTTATTGTAAAGGCTAAGCTAAGCTATATGTATGAGGATAATAATTGGGAAAGTTTTAGCGCTACTGGTCGTGATTTTATTGTGCCAGGTATTCCTCAGTTATCAAATACTGACCCTGCAAAAGCTTCTTTAGATTCTTACGATGGTTCTGTTAGAGCTATTAATTATTTTGGTATTGTCGATTTGGATTATAAGGATAGATATTTATTCTCAGGTTTATATCGCCGTGATGGTTCTTCACTATTTGGTGAAAACGAAAGATGGCAAAATTATTACCGTTTGGCTGGAGCTTATAGAATTACTGAGGATATTGATATTCCTTTTGTAAAAGAATTGAAAATAAGAGCTGCAATTGGTACTTCAGGATTACGCCCAGGATATTCATGGCAGTACGAAACATATTATATTAATGGAGGTCAGGTTTACCGTGATCAGCTGGGAAATAAAGATTTGAAACCTTCAGAGGCTAGAGAAGTTGAGTTTGCTGTGGATGCCTTTTTCTTAAAGCGTTTTAATGCAACTATTAGTGTTTCAAATACAAAAACTGTAGGAGCTTTTGCAAAGGTGCCATTGGCATCTCACCTTGGTTACCCTAGTCAATGGCGTAATGTTGGTGATATTAGTTCAGATGTAGTAGAAGTCTCATTAGGTGTTGTTGCAATGAAAGGTGATAAAGGTAGATTGCATTTTCAATTAAACTATGATAATATTCATCAAAATTTGCTTAGCTTAACAATACCTCCATATTATACTGGCCCACATGGTGCATATTATTTAGTGCCAGGTGAAGAGTTTGGTATTATTTATGGCTATAGATGGCTAACAAGTCTGGATCAAATGGAAGAACAACTTCCTAGTGGTGAAAACATAGGTATGTATCAAATGAATAGTGACGGTTATGTTATTCTTAAAGGAACTGAAGGTTCAACTAATGAAAAGGCTATTGCATATGATCATGATGGTGATGGTCTACCTGACCGTGATAAAATTGGAAATGGAAATGCTGATTTTCATATGAGCCTTTCTACTACATATACTTTTAAAGGGTTCTCCTTTTATATGTTATTAGATTGGAAACAAGGTGGTGATATTTATAATTATACTCACCAATACACTTTCCGTGATGGTAGAGCAATAGAATTTGACCAGTTTGGAAAAGAGGAAAGTGATAAAAAATCAAATGCTTATTATAGTAATTTTTATCAGCAATCTATAAATGACTACTTTGTTGAAGATGGAACATATTTGAAAATAAGAGAGTTATCTATATATTATACTTATAAGCCAGTAAAATATAAGAAATATATTAAAGAAATAAAATTTGGTGTTGTAGGACGTAATCTATTAACATTTACAAGTTATTCAGGTTATGATCCTGATGTTGCATCAATTGGGGACCTTACAACGTTTGCTTTTGATAACTTTAGTTACCCTAACTTTAGAACTATGTCAGCATCATTACAGTTTAAGTTTTAATATAGAAAACAAGAAATTATGAAAAATAAAATATTATATATGTTTATACTAGCTCTATTAGCAGTTAGTTGCACAAAAGATTTAGAAGTAGAGAACAATACTGATCCAAGTATAGAGAATATCTATGGCGACCCCGAAGCCGTTTATGGCGTAACATCTAGTATGTTTTTTAATTGGTATATGAGAGCTCAAACACACTCTTGGTCGCCAGCAATGGCAATGATGACTATGGCTGATCAAGGTACTAGCTCTTGGATGAATAGTGGAATGTTTGATTTATCATCAGAGCCTCGTGCTGAACTTGATAACTCGCAAAGTTATCAATATCAATATATTTTTGAGCATTATTATAAAGAGCTTTATAATGTACTTAATACATCAAATGATGTATTAACAGTTATAGAAGGAGGAATGGAGATAGGAGACCTTGATGCTAATGGAAAAGGTGAGGATACTAAGATGGTGGAAGCAATGTCGTATTTTGCTCAAGGAGTATCATTAGGTTATTTAGGACTTAACTACGACCAAGCTTACATTATTACGAATACAACTGCTGACCCAGCTTCTGAAACCCCTAAGGATTATTCTGAAGTAATAGATGCAGCGATAGTATCTCTTCAGAAAGCTGCTGATATTGCTACAGCAAATAACTTTATTATTCCAGATGACTGGATTAATGGTAAAGATTATTCTAATAATGAATTTGCTCAGATTGCTTATTCATATATGGCTCGTTTATTAGCTTATAGTCCAAGAAACGCTAGCCAAAATAACTCTACAAACTGGAGTCAAGTTATCCAATATGTTGATAAAGGTATTAGCTCTGATTTAGAGATATATCTTGATAATGTAAATTGGAAAAACTGGGTTTATCATTATACTTATGAGCGTAAAAATTGGGTTATGGTTGATGCTAGAATAATAAATTTGCTTGATAATAATTACCCTGAAAGGATTGCAAATAGTACTGATCCAGGAGTAGCTACATCAGCAGATGCACGATTAGCTTCAGATTTCTCTAAAGAAAGTGTGTGTAACTTTAAACCAGAGCGTGGTTATTACCATTTCTCATACTATCTGTATACTCGACTAGATTATACATTCTCTAATCCAACAGATTTCCCAGAAATATATGTTAATGAATTAGAATTATTGAAAGCAGAAGCCTATGTTCATTTAGGACAATTATCGCAAGCAATTACTATTCTTAATAATAGTAGTCGTAGTTCTCGTGGAGGTTTGCCAGCACTTAGTTCTTCAGCAACTCAAGAGGAAGTACTTGATGCTATTTTCTACGAAAGAGATCTAGAGTTTTTTGTAGCAGGCTTTGGTATTGGTTTTTATGATATGCGCCGTAGAGATATGCTTCAAAAAGGTTCGTTATTACATTTCCCAATTCCTTCAAAGGAGCTTAATGTAGTTGGTATTCCAATTTATACTTTTGGTGGTGAAGCAAATGCTGATGGTATAGGAACTTCAAATGGTGGTTGGTTTTAATTATTAACCAATACTTGAGAATAATTTATTATAAAATATAGAAAATTAATTTATTATGAATATTAAGACAATAATATTGATAGCGATAGCCATACTTATACTTGGCTTACAATCAATGGCATGTACTGTCGCTGTAATATCTGGAAAATACACAAAAGATGGCCGTCCATTATTATGGAAGAACCGTGATACTTGGGCTATAAAAAATAAGATTGTATACTTTAATGATGGAAAATATGAATATATGGGACTTGTAAACTCTCATGATTCAAAAGGAAAGAGTGTTTGGATTGGTCAAAATGAAAAAGGTTTTGCTATTATGAATTCAGCTTCTTATAACCTTAATATTGGTGATACAACACGCCTTAATGGACAAGAAGGAAGAATTATTAAAGAAGCTTTGGCTAGCTGTGCAAACATCGAAGACTTTGAGAAGTACCTTGATGATATGCCTCGTCCAACTCGCTTGGAAGCTAACTTTGGCGTAATAGATGCCAATGGCGGAGCTGCTATGTATGAATTAAACAATAAGGGCTATGTAAAGTTTGATGCTAATGATCCTACTGTAGCTCCTTTTGGATATATTATTAGAGCAAATTATTCCTTCACTGGCTCATTTGGTAAAGAGAGTAGTGGTTATTTAAGATATAATACTATTGATGATTTGTTTTATAATGCTATGGCAACAAATACCTTCGATGCGAAGTTTATTCTACAGGATGCTACTCGTGGTTTAAAGCACTCATTGCTTAATGTAGATTTATATAAGCAATATGCTGATGTTCCTGAAAATACAACTACATATTCTTTCTTTCATGATTTTGTACCACGTAGTAGTAGTGCCTCGTCATGTGTTATACAAGGTGTGAAAAAAGGTGAGAATCCAGAATTAAGTACATTATGGTCTATTGTAGGTTTTCCACTTACATCTATTGCAATTCCTACATGGGTAAAAGCAAAAGATGCTTTTCCTTCGGTCCTTAAGTATAACGATGAGTATAAAAATTCACCAGTTTGCTATGCTGCATTAGAACTTAAGAATGATGTTTTTCCAGTTAGATGGGGAAAATTTGCAACTAAGTACTATATTAATATTAATGCTTTAACAAATGCTGATAAAACAGGAATTGTACAGAAAATAAATCCTTACGAAAATAAGATTATCGCTGCAGCTGATGAGATTATTGCTGATGCTCGAAGTAACGATAAGCTTGATATTTCTAAAGTAAAGAGTTTTTATAATAATACTGATGAGCTTGTTCATGCAATGTTTCAAAAAGAATTTAATATAGAATTAAAATAATATATTATGCATTTTAAGAATTGGTTATTTGTATTAGTTTTATTTGTTGTTTCATGCGAACAAGCACCTAAGGATATTACAAGATTAGGAATGCATTCGGACAAGGCAATGATTAAGATTGCAGTGTTTGAAGGTAATGGTGCAGGTACGGTTTCTGTTGTAGAAACTATTGAAGCCTTGAGAATAGATACTGGTATTTTGGCAAAAGCTATAACTGCTTCGCAAATTCAGAATGGTGAATTAAATTATTTTGATGCATTAATAATTCCAGGTGGTAGTGGTAGTAAACAACTTAATAATATAGGTGAGCAAGGACAAGAGCTTATTAAAGAGTATGTAAAAAGTGGAAAAGGTATTGTAGGAATTTGTGCGGGAGCTTATATGCTTTCTTCAACTGAAGGCTATCCAAATATGAAAATTGCAACATCGGTACATATCGATAGAGCGCATTATAATAGAGGTAGAGGTTTGGTAGAGTTTGTGTTGGTAGAAGAAGGCTTGAAAATATTTCCTGAATTAGAGAATAATAGTTTATTAGTACAATATTATGATGGCCCGGTACTTGTGCAGGGCGATTCTTTAAATAAATATAATGAATTAGGAAGGTTTGTTACTGATATCCATCCTGATAATTATGCTCCTACGGGAATTACTCCAGGAAGAACATTCTTATTAAATCAATCTTATGGAGAGGGAAAGGTGTTCCTTATGGCGGGACATCCTGAGTCTACTCCAGGAATGAGGTGGTTGGTGCCGCGTATGGCACGATGGGTAACAAATAATGAATTAATTTATTATGCACCACTTTGGGTGCGCCCTGAATTAAACGATACTGCAATATTATTTACTAAGGCTCAACGCAAGTATGAGAAAGAACTTTATTGGAAACTTTTTGGTAACAATGCTGAAGAAATAATAGATGCAATGCGTATTCTTAATGAATTAAGATCGCGCCCTGCTGTTAGATATAATATGGGATTACTTCGTTCAGAGAATGTAGAAGTAAGACTTATGGCTGCAAAATTACTTTTAGATACTGAATATACTGCAGCAATTGATGATGTTAGAGTAGCTTTAAATAAAGAGACTAACGAAGAAATAAAAAGTGTTTTATTGCAGTTTGTGAATAACTATAATTAAAAGTAACTAAAATTAGGTTTAATTATAAGATTTAAGCGAATTTTCATTATTTATTGACAATTTGACTTAATGTTTTTTTATTACTTTTACAGCTTAATTTTAATTACATTAAATTAGGTGGCAGAAAAGCAAGATATTTCTTTATTTAATAAGATAGCAGATGATAATGAGTTAGCATTCAATACTATATTTGATAAGTATTATGCAGATTTATGCGATTTCTCCTTTCTTATAGTCAAAAACAAAGAATCGGCTGAGGAAATTGTAGCAGATATATTTGCGAATATATGGATTAAGCGCGGAACTCACACTGTAGATAGCAACCTAAGAGGATATTTGATGAGTAGTACTAAAAATAGAACAATATCATTTATGAGAAAGAAGAAAATAGAAATTCTTTCTTTAGAAGATATTCCCTATGGTCAATCAGAAAATGAGTCTACTCCAGAAAAAGTCTTAATCTCAAAAGAGAGTGGAGCCTCAGTAGAAAAAATTCTTAGCTTTATTCCAGAGAAAAGTCGATTGATATTTAAAATGCATAGATTTGAAAATTTTAAATATCGTGAAATTGCAGAAGTGCTTGATATCTCCCAAAAAACTGTTGAAAAACACATGGGCAAAGCCTTGAAAATACTTAGAGGTATGCAACACCAAATACATGGTATATTAATATTTGCTTGTTTCAGTAAAAATTTGTTATTTTAGATTAGTGCTCTAAACACCTATAATTGCTTCAATACTCTTAAAATCTTCTTGTTAATAACTATACTATTTGTTTAGGTGTA
>JAOZSY010000288.1 GCA_029939445.1 Bacteroidales bacterium | reverse complement strand
TACAATTCTTTGGAATTGGAGGCTCTAAACTAGATGAAGATGTTGATAGATTCCTACATGAAGCTAAGTTTCCTTATGCAATAGGCTATGGTCTTACTGAAACTTCTCCTCTATTAGCAGGAACAACTCCTGGCAAAGGTAAAGTTGGGTCAACAGGCCCTGCAGTACTTGGCGCTACCTTAAAACTTAGAAACATTGACCCAAAAACTGGAGAAGGAGAAGTGATTGCTTATGGCCCAAATATTATGAAAGGATACTATAAAGCCGATGAACTAAATAAAGATGTATTTACTGAGGATGGCGGCTTTATAACTGGTGACACAGGTATATTTGATAAGGATAATTCCTTATTTATAAAAGGTAGAATTAAGAATATGATTCTAGGACCTAGTGGTGAGAATATTTTTCCTGAGGAAATTGAAGCCCAGATCAATAAAAGTGAATGGGTATTAGAGTCTTTAGTTTATGAACTAAAAGGAAAAGTTGTAGCAAGGGTAGAGATTAATAACGAGGAATTTCAAAAACAATTTGCTCATTTAAAAGATAAGACTAACGAAATTGAAAACACTATTAACGAAATTCTTGGTAATATTAAGAAATCTGTTAATAATGAGGTTAATAAATTTTCGAAGCTCACTAATATTTTTGAACAAAAAGAACCTTTTGTAAAAACTCCAACAAAGAAAATTAAGCGATATCTTTATAAGGATAAAGAAGCACATGAAAATCCTGAGGAGAAACAAGCTGAAGATAAATAGTATAATTTGTTTGTTGTTTTGTGTTTTAACACAAAACAACAAACAAATTTTTAATTAAAAAGCAAGTAACTCTTTTGCAATATTATCAGCAGCATTACCACCACCATATAGATCTTTAGAAAAATCTAAATCAAACTTTTGCTCTTTATAAGCCTTAATTATTCTATCCTTATGGGCTCCAACTATTGTATTAAAACCATTGCTAATAAGCTCAACCCATTCCGTTTCGTCGCGTAAAGTAATACATGGTTTCTCAAAAAAGAAGGCTTCTTTCTGCAAGCCTCCACTATCAGTCATCACTAGCTTACAATTCTGTAATAGATAAACCATCTCTAAATAACCAACTGGCTTTATAAGTTTTATTTTTGACTTATCAATTTCAATATTATTTTTGTCAATAATATTGAACGTACGTGGGTGAAGTGGCAAAATAACAGGATCTTTTTCTCCAATTTTATGGAAAGCATCTATTATACTCTTTAAACGCTGCAAATCATCAGTATTTTCTGCACGATGAATTGTTGCCAAAACAAAGTTATTAGGGATATCAATATCAGGTTTGCGGCTTTTATCTGCATAAAACATTGCAGCATCTTGCATAACATCACCACTCAGGGAAACCTTAATGTCAATATTCTTATAACCCTCTATATTCAAATTATCAATTGCAGCTTGAGTAGGACAGAATAATACTGTAGAAATTCTATCTGTAAGAATACGGTTCACTTCCTCTGGCATTTTCATATTAAAAGAACGAAGACCAGCTTCTACATGAGCAATATTTATATGCAATTTAGATGCTGCAAGAGCACCTGCCAAAGTAGAATTTGTATCACCATAAACAAGCACCCAATCAGGCTTTTCATCAATAAGCACTTTCTCAATCTTTTCCAACATTTGTCCAGTCATAGCACCATGCCCAAGACCATTAATATCCAAGTTATAATGCGGCTTAGGAATCTGCATCTCTTCAAAAAAGATATCTGACATATTTGCATCAAAATGTTGTCCGGTATGAATAATTATTTCTTCAATTTCAGAATGACTTGAGAATGCACGACTAACTGCAGCTGCTTTTATAAATTGAGGCCTTGCCCCTACTATTGTTATTATTTTCATTGTTTTTCAATTTTACATTCCTATAATACTTATCCTTTGTCAAGAAATGTATTAATATAGTCAATAAATCTTTTATCCCTAGTGTTTTGAGAATGATCCTTATTTACAAAAGTTATTGTATAATATACTTGAAGATTAATTAAACCGACTCTCTCTTGAATAATATTTAATGAATTCCATTTATTAAGTATTATTATTTTAGGAATAATCTTCTCAATATTATTATTCCAATTTTTTCTCTTATTATTCTTAACAAAAATAAATGGAAATCTAGCTTTTACTATATTATATAGTTTATTTGAATTTGGAACTAATATAAAGAAATCATTATATACTAATAATTTACCATATGCATAAACTCCACCTGTTAATTTAAACTTTGACGCAGATGATCTCATAAACTGTACATCAAATTCAAAATCAGTATCTTGCTCAATGCTCTCTAATAATAAATTTGACTTTCTAAGTCTAAATATTGATACAAATAATCCTAATGTCAGTATTAAGATTATATAAGCTCCAAAAAATAAACATTCATCCATAGTTTTATATTAAAAAGCTAAACCATTTCCCTATAAATAGTTTCTACCAAGCGGTTTTTAAGAACCTCGGCATAAATATCTACTGCAATCTCACGATATTGGAAAATAATTATACTTACTGCTTTCGAAATTTCTATACTACTTTTCAATTGCTTACTAAATTGCTTCTTCATCAATTTAGGCAATATCTCATCAATAAGTTCAACACGAGCCGAAACCTCATATTTGCGAAAAATATCAGTCTCGGTATGCACAAGGCTTTCTAACTCCATAGATATTTCTTGCAAAATCCTAATTAGCGCTTTTAATTCATCCTTATTTGAAAACTTGAAAAGCATATTTACATCTGGTTTGGAACTTCAATACCTAATAAGCTCATTGACGATTTAATAATATCTCCCGACAATTTCGATAAATCCAATCTAAAGGCAGCCTTATCTCTATCACTCTCATTCATAATATGATTATCGTGATAAAATTGATTATATTCCTTTGCCAAATCGTAAGCATAAGAAGCAATTATTGCAGGGCTATAATTATTCGCCGCAGCTTGCACTACACTAGGATAATTATAAATAATTCGAAGCAAACTACTCTCCTTCTCATTAATATTTAATGTATTATCCCAACTTCCAAACTCTGCATCTTTGGCTTTACGCATTATCGACTGAATACGAGCATAAGCATACTGTACAAATGGACCTGTATTACCATTAAAATCAATGGATTCTTCAGGATTAAAAAGCATTTTACG
>JAOZSY010000287.1 GCA_029939445.1 Bacteroidales bacterium | reverse complement strand
CCAGCCTTCGGTATAATTTTCTCATTTCATTCGGAAATCACTCTCCCGATAGTTATCAGGGACTGACGAATTCTTCATTCTAAATTCCTAATTCTTCATTCCAATAGTGTATAAGTAACGTCAAGGTTGAGGTGGATGCTGTGTTGATGATTAGGAGTTTACAATAGTAAATGACTAATTAGCAACATAAGTCTAACAAAAAGATTGGCGTTTCTTATAACTATTTAGTAGGCGTCTTTTTTACCTTTGTTGATGGCAGGTAATCCTTTATCCATCCACTCTGGCATAGGTTTATTTTTCAAATAATGATCAAAAAACTGCATCATTCTTATGCTTAAATCTACTCTATTGGGCCACTTCATTAAGTTATGACCATCGTTATTATATGTAAGCATCCAAGCTTCTTTATCCAAACGGCGCAAAGCTACAAAATATTCGATTCCTTGATACCAAGGAACAGCTCCATCTTTATCATTATGCATAATAAGGATTGGTGTATTTACTTTATCGGCATGAAAAATAGGGGAGTTCTCAATATATAAATCAAGGCTGTCCCATAGAGTTACACCAATTCTACTTTGTGTTTTTTCATACTGAAAAGCTCTGTTCATCCCTGTGCCCCAGCGAATTCCTCCATAAGCACTTGTCATATTGCTAACTGGAGCTCCAGACTCAGCACATGCATATATATCTGTCATTGTTACAAGCATAGCAGTTTGGTATCCTCCCCAACTTTGTCCTTGCATTCCAATTTTATCACCATCTATCCATGAGTTTTTCTTCATAAACTCAGTACCACTTACAATAGCATTATAGGCAGATTTTGCTGGGTGACCAGTCTTATAAGTAATATTTGGAACAAATACGATATATCCATTACTTACATACTCTGTAAAATTAATAATAGAGTGACTAGGCTTTGGAATATAGTGATTATGAATATCATTTGAGTAACGCTCATAAAAATATGCAAGCATAGGATATTGCTTTGTGCTGTCGAAATTCTCAGGCTTGTAAATCAATCCTTCCAGCTCTTGACCATCATAAGCTGTCCATTTTGTGAGCTCTACTGTGCCCCAATTATAACCTTTTTGTTGAGGATTAGTATTCGATATCTTCTTTATATTATCAAAATCTAAGGTAGTGATATTCAAATCAGGAAATTCAGTAAAAGAACTTCTACGGAAAATAACAATATTACTATTTTTAGCTTTTGAAGGATAGTAGTATCTGTGGTCAGAGTTTATGAGTTCCTTAGGATCTGATTTTCCATCCAAATTAAGTGTAAAATATCCACCAGATTTATTCTCTTCGTTAAAGCCACCTAGTAGGTGTGGGTTTTCTTCATTAAAATACTTATGCTCCTCTCTGTCTAATGTTATTTCACTAAAACGGATATTGTTTTTGCGACCAAAGGCTTTAGTTATGTTCT
The DNA here is from genome assembly GCA_029939445.1 of Bacteroidales bacterium. Lineage (GTDB taxonomy): Bacteria > Bacteroidota > Bacteroidia > Bacteroidales > UBA1556 > UBA6267. The sequence continues at coordinate 1,741 of JAOZSY010000287.1, read as the reverse complement.
CTGGATCCTGATTACCTGTAGGGTCAAGTTTCCATAAATCATATCTATCAGCTACAACAAAATATTTGTCTTTGGTATACCAACCTTCTAGTCCATATGCTCTTGCAATATTGGGAGTGTCATGCTCTTCGTTATAAAAGGCTTCTTTTAAATTGTTGGTAAGGTTTGTATGTTTACGAGCTTTTATATCGTAAGAATACCAAGCTTCATCTTTAAAATACACAACATAAGTTCCATTTGGAGAAATACGAATACTTCCTTGAAAATGCTTTAAAATTAATTCCTTGCTACCATCATGAGTATTTATTACATAGTAATTGGAGTACCACCCATCCCAACTTTGCTCCTTGGCAAAGCTTATATCATCAATACCTAATGCAAAGTGTGATTTGTCGTTTATTGCAAAACGAATATTTCTTACAGTTGAATCAGCAAATTGAATTATCTCCTTACTTGCCACGTCATATTGTGCCAAATAAGTTCTTTTCTTCTCTCTTTTAGCTTGCAATTTTTGTTGAGACTGCAACAATTTGTCTTGGTAATTCCAAATGTCAACATGATATTTTTCATTGGCTAATAAAGTATCCTCAGGCTCTTGCGTTGGCTTAGGAGCTGTGCCAAAGTACATCTTATTTCCATTTTTGCTAAACCAAGGAGTATAATTATCACTAGGGCTATAGTCTTTTGGTATAAACTCACTACTTGTGTCAGCAATCATTGAAATCTCATTAGTTTTATCACTCCAATAATATAAATTAAATACCTTATTCTCTTTTGCTGTATCGGTAGCAAAAAGCAATGCTATTTGAGTACCGTCTCTACTGATACTTATATTCCCACCAGTTCCGGTTTTATTAATAATGGTATCAGTATTTCCATTATCTAGTTTATACCTTATTAGGGTAGTATTGTTTGTGCTATCTTCTTTTGTTATTGTTTCTACATAAAAGAAAGAGTCATCATAATTGAACCCCCAATCATCGGCCTTTTTATAATTCAATGAAATATTTGTTATGGGGTTTAGCAATACAATATTATCACCTTTTTGTTTTATAGGTTTTATAGGAGTATCATTTTTCTTTTTTCCAAAAATCCACCATCCTTTTTTATCTTTCTTAGTATTCTCTTTCTTTTCAGATTGGTCGATATACGAAATCCATGATTCGCCTCTATCTGTAATATCAAATGATTTTACTTTTGCAATTTTAATAATAGAATCTCCTACAATATTCCATATTCCAAGGCTATCCTTAGGAAGTTTCTTTTTAGGAGTTTTAGCAAGTTTTAGTTTTCTAAGGCTATCATATTGCGGTACAATCTTAAAAACCATAAATTTAGAAGAAGGAGCAAATTCTGCTTTTATTCCTCTAGCTACAGAATCAAGTTTTCCTGTTTCGGTATTATATAAGTATAAGAAGCCATCACCTTTTTGTGGTTTTATTTGGTATGTTACCCAAAGTCCATCGTTTGATATTTTTTGATTGCTAATAAGTCTCCAGTCAGTATATACGTCGTGAGTTAAAACTGGTTTTGAACTTTGTGCAATCACTGTGTTTATTGCAAATAATGCAAATATTATTAAGGCTATATTTTTATTCATTATAATATGGGTATAAATTTTATTAGCCTACAAAAGTAATGAAAAAGTTCAGAGCTTTTTAAAAGATTAGAGGGTTGAAAGTTTGGAAGTTTAGAGGGTTGAAAGTTTAAAAGTTTGGAGGTTTAGAAGTTAAAATATCGT
>JAOZSY010000079.1 GCA_029939445.1 Bacteroidales bacterium | reverse complement strand
TAATTACTCTAACAATAATATAATTGGGATAATAAGACCCGACAGAATAACAATCTTAAGGAAATTACTAACTCTCTTGAATTCCACCCTTTCTTGTGCCTTTATTACCATAGGAATAAGTCCAAAAATAATTAATAATTGCGGGAATAAAAAGGCCGTTCGGTAAATGCTGCTTAGAGGCACATAGTTTTGATAAATACCTATTATTACAACCATAATAAGAGCTAAAGTAACAACCGCTATTTTAAAAGTTTTTAAAGAAACACTTGATGCCCATGTATAACAATTGCAACTAACATCAGCCTTCATATCCTCTCTATCCTTAACTATTTCGCGAATAAGAGTACTAATAAATGCAAATAAAGAAAAGAAAAACACACTTAAGTGCATCCATCTTAGATTATCATTAAATATTAATCCGTGGGCATCCTTATCATAAACTACATACACCCAGATTACAACAGGAACCATAGCTATTGAAAGAGAAACAAGGATGTTTCCAACAATTTTCATGCATTTCAATGAATTTGAATAAGCAAATAGAATAGCCAAAATAGTTAGTTGAAAAATTGCTACATAAGGATCATTAATAAGATGTGCTGCCACAAAAGTAAGAACAACTCCTATAATATTAAAAGCAAACAAAAAATATCGAGCTGATTTAATGGAAATATCACCATTAGGAATTGGTTTTCTTGATTTATTAATCTTATCAATATCTACATCGTGAATATCGTTATGAATATTTGCTGCTGCTGCTATTAAGATACTTGAAGCAACTATTAAGATAAATACAGACGTATTCATCCTATATGCTAAATCATTGGTTTTCAAAAAGTAATCAATTAAACCGTACTTAGCAATAATTTCTGTAAGCAGAATAATAATAAGATTATTAAACCTAATTAGGCGTAAAAAAACCATCTGTTATTTGTAATTTATACTATCTGTGACTGTTGTGTATGCAAAGCTATGAAAAATTGCTTCAATATGCAAGAGTAAATCACGCTTTTCTTTTTTAGGCGCTTTAATATAGCCATCTATTGTTATCAAACGGCTTGCAGCAGTGTCGAGAAATGTATAACTAACAAAAGGACCACCCATTGCGTAGCCATGCACGTCCCATAACGTTCTAAGTTGAGAAGCGTAAGCCCCTTTAAATTCGGTAATAAAACTCATTGGAGGAAATACATCAGACACTTTCATATATGAATTATCAACAGGCCCTGGAACGTATTTCTTAGTTATTTCATTTCTATAAGCAATCATGCTCTGCATTGAGAAACTAGAAATATCGGTATAAGGACGGGTGTAAATAAACACCCCTTCTTCAACATCTCTTGTAGGACGACGAAGCCAAATAAAGTCAGCTTTATCATTTGCCACATAGAAGCCTTTAGGGAAAACCATATGAAATCCAAACTTCTTATCAAGCTGTTTAGAAATTGTTCTTACTTCTAGTCCACTATAAGCTTTAGCAATTCGTGTTACTTCATTTTTATGAAAACTCTTTCTTATTTTATCCTTATAGGCCAAAAAAGCATGCATAAGTTGCTTATCACTATTACCCTTTATAGTTACAACGGTCTGAGGCTTCGCATACATATTCTTTCTAAACTGAACTTTAGCTTTATTAACCTCTGCTTTTTTGATTAAAAATATATTGCGTTGTTTTTGATAAGTACTCCCAAAAGCTTTCTTTGGAATGCGAGTAACAATATACTCAGGTTCGTTTCGTGGCAGCCACCCAGGCACTTGTTCAAAACTCTTGCGTATGCTGTCTCCAAGGGGAGAATCCCATAAACTTTTACTAATTACAATAAGCACTTCAGAAGTTCGCCCACCAGAAGTATAAATAATACTACTTGCCGATTTGCTTTTATTACTATCAGTACAGCTAAATAATGCTATAGTAAGTATAAATGATAAAAATATATTTTTCATAATCTTCTTTTTGAATTGGTCAATTGTTGGCCCTGTTTATAACAATAACTATTCCGTAATTTCACCTGCCCAAGACTCAGTAAATTTAGCTTTAATAGTATCACTATCAGATTCTTCTCCCATAATTACCATAAGCTTGGTAACGGCAGCAGAGGTTGTCATATCAACAGCACCAACCAAGCCAATTTTTTTAAGCTTTCGGGAGGTTTCATATTTCCCCATTTCTACAGAGCCCCCTATACATTGTGTAACATTAAAAATCATCAAGCCATTATTAATAGCTTTCTCCAATAATTCAATAAACCATTTATTGGTAAAAGTATTTCCTGAGCCAAAAGTCTCCAATACAAGAGCTTTTATACCCTTAGCATTAAGCATTGCCTCCACAAAAGAAGGTTGCATTCCTGGAAATATTTTCATAATTCCAATCTGCGAACTAAGCTTCTTATGAACTATTAGTTTCTTATTATCAGGTTTATGAATGTTTTTTCTTTTATACCTTATATAAATTCCTGATTCTGCCAAAAGAGGATAATTTACTGACCTAAAAGCATTAAAATTTTCTGCATTATACTTATAGGTTCTATTTCCTCGGTATAATCTATTCTCAAAATATAAGCACACCTCTGGCACTATTGGAACACCATTCTCCTTTGCCGAAGCTATCTCCAAAGCCGTAATAAAATTATCACGACCATCAGTACGTACAACACCTAGAGGTAATTGCGAACCGGTAAGAATAACGGGTTTATTAAGATTCTCGAGAATAAAGCTTAGTGCTGATGCTGTATACGACATGGTATCGGTTCCATGAAGTATTACAAATCCATCATAATCATCATAGTTTTTTTCAATAATCTCTGCCAACTCAATCCATTGTTTTGGCGACATATCCGATGAGTCTACAAGAGGATCAAAAGACACTTTCTCAAGATTATAATTCAAATGTGATAATTCAGGAATATAATTTATTATTTTATCTAAATTAAAAGGCTTTAAGGAACCTGTTTCCTCATCTTTAACCATCCCAATTGTTCCGCCAGTATAAATTAAAAGAATAGAAGTGTCTTTCATTTTTTTTATAGATTAAAAAGTTGATTTGCGTTATTCGTTGTAATATTTGCAACCTCCTCAATACTAATCCCTTTAGTATGAGCAAGCACTTGTGCTATCAGTGTTATATATGAGCTTTCGTTTCGCTTACCTCGATGCGGTGTTGGTGTAAGGTAGGGGGAGTCTGTTTCCAATATAAAATATTGCATATCAATATTCTTAATTTGCTCCCTCAAACCTGAGTTTTTGAAAGTAAGAACCCCTCCTAATCCCAATAAAAAGCCTCTAGAAATAATAGACATTGCATCATCTTCTGTTCCTGTAAAACAATGAAAAACACCATGCAATTTTGGATTATTAAACTCATCAATACAGGCAATAATCTCTTTTAAAGAATCTCTAGAATGAATTACCACAGGAAGTTTATAATCCACAGCCCATTGAAATTGTTGCAATAAAGCTTCTTTTTGTTGATCAGCAAAAGTTTTATCCCAGTATAAGTCAATCCCAATTTCGCCAATGGCAATATATTTTCTTTTATCTAAAAGTGGTTTTATTCTTGCCAATACTTCCTGATAATCCTCTCCAACAGAAGTAGGATGCAGCCCCATCATAGGAAATATACTATTTGGAAACGCATTGCAAAGATTATGCATAGGTTCAATGCTTTTCTCATCAATATTAGGAAGTAGCATTCGATACACACTGTTATCAAAAGCTTTATTCACTATTTCCTCTCTATCAGAATCAAACTCTTCGGAATATATATGTGTATGTGTATCTATAAATTGCATAAAGCAAAAATACTTGCTTTTTTTCAATTATTTACAATCCATTGAAAAGGATATACATCTATTTTTCTTTCTCTCATAAATAATTAGTACTGACGCTTTAAGAGCTATAAAAGCAAGTGTTAAAAAAAATGCTAAATAATAATAATTTATAATGCTAAATCCCCGCATTTGCCCTATTTTTGCAAGTTATAATTTTGGAAGAATACAACACAACGATATACACTCAATTACGATGTTAAAATATTTAAAAAAAATGCTCGGATCCAAATCTGAGAAAGACGTTAAAAAGTTACAGCCCATAGTAGATGCTGTGCATAAAGCCGAGGAAAAAATTATTGGTTTAAGTAATGATGAATTACGAAATAAAACTAGTGAGTTTAAGCAAATAATTCACGATAGAATTTCCAAAGAAAAAGAACAAATTGCGACTATAAAATCCAGTATTAAGGATAATCCTACAATGGATATTATTGAAAAGGATACTTTATGGCAAAATGTAGATAAAATTGAGAAGACAATAGTTGATAAAATTGAAATTGTCCTCGAAGAATTATTACCTGAGGCTTTTGCTGTTGTAAAAGAAACTGCTCGTAGATTTACAGAAGATACGCAGATTGAAGTTACAGCAAATCAGCACGACAGAGACCTGAGTACACAATACAATAATATTGAAATAAACGATGATAAAGCTATTTATGGAAATACATGGCTAGCTGGGGGTGTGGAAGTAGTTTGGAATATGATTCACTATGACGTACAGTTAATTGGTGGAGCAGTACTTCATAAGGGTAGAATTGCAGAGATGGCTACTGGTGAGGGTAAAACATTGGTTGCAACCCTTCCTATATATTTAAATGCTCTACCTGGTAGAGGCGTACATGTTGTTACAGTAAACGATTACCTTGCCAAGCGTGACTCGCAATGGATGGGAATGTTAATGGAGTTTCATGGATTAACTGTAGACTGTGTTGACAATCATCAGCCAAATACAGAGCTACGTCGAAAAGCATACCTTGCAGACGTTACTTATGGTACAAATAACGAATTCGGCTTTGATTACCTACGTGATAATATGGCCACAGAAATAGGTGAGCTTGTACAACGAAAGCCTAATTATTCAATTGTGGATGAGGTCGATTCTGTATTAATTGATGATGCCCGTACACCATTAATTATTTCTGGCCCAACGCCACGTGGCGATCACCAAGAGTTTGATCATCTTAAGCCTTTTGTTCAAAAGTTATATAGCGTTCAGAAACAATTAGTAACAAAGGTTTTTTCTGAAGCAAAAAGGCTCATTAATTCTGATAATAAAGACCAACAAAAAGAAGGATTTACAAAGTTATTTAGATCTTATCGTGGTTTACCAAAAAGTAAAGCTATCATTAAGTTTCTTTCTGAACCAGGTATGCGTACAGGAATGCAAAAAACAGAAAATTACTATATGGCAGAGCAGAATAAGCTTATGCATATTGTTGATGATGAGTTATATTTTGTAATTGAAGAAAAGAGCAATTCCATAGAGCTTACAGATAAGGGTCTTGACCTTGTTACTGAAATGACTGGAGATGAGAATTTCTATATTCTTCCAGATATTGCTGTTAGTTTAGACACCATTGATAAGTCTAGTGCAAGCACACAAGAAAAAGCTGAACAAAAGAGTGTAATTCTTCAAGATTATAGCATAAAAACTGAGCGTGTTCATACAATGAATCAGCTTTTTAAGGCTTATGCTCTTTTTGAATTGAATACAGAATACGTAATTGTAGAAAACAAGGTAAAAATTGTTGATGAGCAAACGGGTCGTATTATGGAGGGTCGAAGATATTCTGACGGACTACACCAAGCTATTGAGGCAAAAGAAGATGTAACCATTGAAGCTGCTACACAAACTTATGCAACTGTTACACTTCAGAACTATTTCCGAATGTATAATAAGCTTGCCGGTATGACGGGTACTGCTGAAACAGAAGCTGGTGAATTATGGGATATTTACAAACTTGATGTAACGGTGATCCCAACAAATCGTCCTATTCAGCGAAATGACGAAGAGGATTTGGTTTATAAAACAGTAAGAGAAAAATATCAAGCGGTGATTATAAAGACTGCTGAATTAGTAGAAGCTAAACGCCCTGTATTGATTGGAACTACTTCTGTAGAAATTTCGGAATTACTAAGCCGAATGCTTAAGATGCAAGGAGTAAAGCATAATGTACTTAATGCAAAGCTTCATCAGAAAGAAGCTGACATTGTTGCTGAAGCAGGATATGCTGGCAATGTAACCATTGCAACAAATATGGCTGGTCGTGGTACAGATATTAAGCTTGGCGAAGGAGTTATTGAGGCTGGTGGTCTTGCCATTATTGGTACTGAGCGGCATGAGTCTCGTCGTGTAGATCGCCAGTTGCGTGGTCGTGCAGGTCGTCAGGGAGATCCAGGATCATCACAATTCTTCGTTTCTTTGGAAGATAATTTAATGCGATTATTCGGTTCGGAGCGTATAGCTTCGGTAATGGATAAGTTAGGATTAGAGGATGGTGAAGTTATTCAGCACTCTATGATTTCTAAATCCATAGAAAGAGCTCAAAAGAAAGTTGAAGAAAATAACTTCGGTATTCGTAAGCGTTTACTTGAGTATGATGACGTGATGAATGCTCAGCGTGAAGTAATCTATAAAAAGCGTCACCACGCTCTTAATGGAGAACGTTTGGCTCTTGATATATCAAATATGATTTATGATTTAAGCGAACATATTGTTGCTAATAATCATGACAATCATGATTTTGAAAATTTCAAAATGGATATTATTGTAAACCTTGGAATTGAATCTCCATACGAAGAGCAAGAATTCCTTAATGGGAATATTGATAATATGATTGAGGAAGTATTTGACACTGCATATAAAAATTATCGCATAAAATCAGATAGAATTGCAAAACAAACACTTCCTATTATTACTGATGTATATAAAAATGAAAATCAGTATAATAATATTGCAATACCTATGACTGATGGCGTTAAGCAAATGGATATTATAGCTAACCTTGCGCGCTCTGTTGAAACAGAAGGTAGAGAGGTAGTACAATCAATAGAAAAAACTGTTAGTCTTAAAGTTATTGATAACGCATGGAAAGAACACCTTCGCGAGATGGATGATCTTAAGCAATCGGTACAAAATGCTTCATATGAGCAAAAAGACCCATTATTGATTTATAAGTTTGAGTCCTTTGAACTATTTAAGCAGATGCTTGGTAGAATTAATAGGGAGATTACCTCATTCCTAATAAAATGCGACCTTCCTGCCAACAAAGAAGTTACTGTAGAATCTAATTTTAAGCCAGCAAGTTTTGATAGTTCAAAGCTTAAAACTGGACGTACTGAAGTTGGTGGAGGTGCAGGTGGGCATGATGCAAATAAATTTGGTCATAACACTCAGAAAAAAGAAGTTACTCAGCCAATTATTAGAGAAAAGAAAGTTGGCAGAAATGACCCTTGTCCTTGTGGTAGCGGAAAAAAATACAAGAAATGTCACGGTAGACAAGAAGCATAATAAGAGCAATTTAATATAACATAAAAAAAGCCAAGATATCCTTAAAATGGATTTCTTGGCTTTTTATTTTTTGTTAAAAGCTTAATACTTAGCTTATAGAAATACAATTATATTCCTACTAATTCATATAAAATTTTGAAACCTGCATGCTAGTTTCTAGCATATCGAAAGAAGAAGCATGTTTGTAAATATCACTAATTAGGTGATTATTTACCCTATAACACTTTTTTGAAGCGAGATTAGCAATTTGCATTATCTCTTCGTCAGAAGCATTAGGGTCAAAATTATATTGAATAGAATAATCGATAGTGTAATGTTTTTGCATAGGCTCTTTTTAGTTATTTTATAGAGCAATAACGCAAAGTATCAATTATTATTGTTTACATAATAAACAAAAGAAATCGCAAACGTATAAACCTATATACTCAAACTAATACCATGCTGATCAACCATTTTACGAAGGTTGATAATAGCGTATCTCATTCTACCTAATGCAGTATTAATACTTACATTAGTAGAATCTGCTATATCCTTAAAATTCATCTCCTGATAATGACGCATTTTTAAAACCTCGCGCTGATTTTTAGGAAGAAGTTCTACTAAATCCCTTATTTTATCATGAGTTTGCTTGGTCATTATTTCATCCTCAATATTATTATCATATACAGGAAGCTGATTAAAAATATCATATTCGTCAGTGCTTCTAACAATTTTAACTCTGCTAGTTTTCCTATAATGGTCGATTATTAAATTATGAGCTATGCGCAATACCCAAGGTATAAATTTACCTTGCTCATTATAAGCACCAACTTTCAGTTTATTTACAACTTTAATAAAAGTATCTTGAAAGATATCATTTGCAATATCACGGTCTTTAACTGACACAATAATATAACCAAGCACACGCGATTGGTGTCGAGTAATTATTACATTGATACATTTATTATTGCCGGAGATAAAAGCATTAATTAACTCTTGATCACTAAACTTTTTTAGATCCATTTGATATGTTTTAAGTAAAAAAATGGTAAAGTTTAGTCTATATTGGTCTTCCGTTATTTTGGTTAATAATTGCTTTAAAAGGGGGAGTATTTATAGTTTTTTAACTATAATTCCGTTGGCAAAGATATAAAAAATGTTCATAAAAACAAGAAAACTTTCAAATATCTTAGAACTTCGCAGAGCTACCTATTACTATATCACTTGATATTCAACTATTTATCCATAGGATAATGTAGTTCAGTTTTTATTATATAAATGCGGTTTTTTTATCCCCAAAACACGATAAATTACATACAATAAGTTTTATTCTTTGTTTTAAAACAACTAAATTTGTACCTAATATTTCATGAAAAATATATATAAATGAAAAATTTATTAGTAATAGGATGTGCGGGTCAAATAGGAACTGAACTTACCCTAGAGTTAAGAAAAATATATGGTAATAATAATGTTGTTGCCACAGATTTAAAGGAAGCCCCTTCTGTTATTACAGACAATGGCCCTTTTGAAACATTGGATATATTGGACCGTGAGAAGATGCTGTCTTTAGTAAAAAAATATAATATTGATGGTATAGTCAACTTAGCGGCTATTCTTTCGGCAGTGGGCGAAGAGCACCCTATGTTGGCATGGAATGTAAATATGAACGGCTTAATAAATGTTCTTGAGGTTGCACGACAAGAGAATATTGAAACTGTATTAACACCAAGCTCCATTGCTGCTTTTGGACCAGAGACTCCAGCTTATAATACTCCTCAAGAGACTATTCTAAAACCAAAAACAATGTATGGAATTACAAAAGTTGCTGGTGAATTATTAGGCGATTACTATGTACAGAAATACAATATGGATGTAAGAGGTTTGCGTTATCCTGGTATAATTTCGCATGAAGCACTTCCTGGTGGAGGCACTACCGATTATGCTGTTGCCATATTTTATGATGCAATAAAATACGGAAAGTATACTAGCTTTGTTAAAGCAGACACCATGCTTCCAATGATGTATATGCCTGATTGTTTGAATGCTACAATTCAGCTTTTTCAAGCAGATATAAAAACATTAAAGCATCATTCAGATTTTAACCTTGCTGCCATTAGTTTTACGGTAGAGGAGCTTGCTGATGCAATTAAGAAGCATATTCCAGAATTTGAAATAGATTATAAACCTGATTATAGACAAGATATTGCTGATACTTGGCCAAAGACTATTGATGATAGTGCAGCGCGCGAAGAATGGGGATGGAAACATGAGTTTGACCTTGATAATATGGTTGAAGACATGCTTAAGCATATTAAAATTAAATTTGACAAAGGACTCTATTAAAAATAGGCCTGCTAATATAAATAGCTTTTACTATTTTTTATGAAATAAACACTAAGGGTTAGCAGTAAATATTACTACTTTTACCCTCAATAATAAAATTAACGATAATTTATGGACTTTACAGCAGAGCAAATTTCAATGTGGCTTGATGGCGAATTAATAGGAAACCCTAATGCCATAGTTAATACATTAAGTAAAATTGAAGAAGGAGAACAGGGCAGTCTGTCATTTCTTTCCAATCCAGCATATAATCATTATATATACAATACTGAAGCCTCTGTTGTTATAGTAAACAAATCTTTTGCCCCTGAGAAAGAGGTTAAAACAACGATGATAAAGGTTGAGGATGCTTATAACTCATTTGCAATGATTCTTACTAAATATGATGAGGCACGCAAGAGTTTAAAGCAAGGTATTTCTCCTGCTGCTCATATTAGTGAGTCGGCCACCATTGGTGAAGATGTATATATTGGTGAATTTGTATTTGTTGGAACGGATGTAGTTATTGGAGATGGCGCTAGCTTATACCCACAATCATATGTTGGTGATGGTGCAAAAATTGGCAAAAAAACAATTCTATTACCCGGAGTAAAGGTACTTCACGAATGTATAATTGGTGATGAGTGTACTCTGCACGAAGGTGTAATTATTGGCTCTGATGGTTTTGGTTTTGCACCACAAGTTGATGATGATTTCAAAAAAATTCCTCAAATAGGTAATGTAATTCTTGAGAACAGAGTAGATATTGGCGCAAATACGGTAATTGATAGAGCGACAATGGGGTCTACTATTATTCGTAAAGGCGTGAAACTTGACAACTTAATTCAGATAGCACATAATGTTGAGATTGGAGAAAATACTGTGATGGCTGCACTGGGTGGTGTTTCTGGATCTACTAAAATTGGTAAAAACTGCATGTTTGGTGGTCAGGTTGGTATTGCTGGTCATTTAGAAATTGCTGATGGCGTTAAATTAGCTGCAACTTCTGGAGTTGCTTCTAGTATAAAAACTCCTAATGCTGTAGAAATGGGCACACCTTCGTTCAATCATCAATCATTCCTTCAGTCTTATGTTTATTTTAGAAAGCTGCCAAAATTAGTAGAAAGAATCTCTAAACTTGAGAAAGTAATTAAAAAATTATAAAGCTATTTTAACAAGATATTTAAAACACTC